>NZ_JBXBAV010000166.1:0-15305 GCF_056783245.1 Flavobacterium sp. TC780
AAGGTTAATACATGCTCCTGTTGTTAGGGAGGCAGCACCTAACCCGTAGCCTTTCAGTGTCAAATACTTCCTCTAAAAGTCTAAAGAAAAAGACCGAAAAGGAGATTGATAATTTTGAATCAGAAATCGATGAAAATGACTTTGACATAGCAATTCCGCAGGAAGAATTGGATGATGTTTTCATAAATATGCCTGATTTTGAAGAAGAGGAAGAAGAATGGAACAGATATGGAATATCTGGTGGGGATTACGGTTTTGCTCAAGGGGTTACCTTTGAAGAACTAAGTTCCCTGGGGATGCTGCTGCAAAAAGAAAAATTGGAGCCATCTCAAAAGGAAACAGCGGTTGCGATTGTTCAGAAAGTACAGGGAACCGAATTATTCAGTCTACTGGAAAATTCCATGGAAGGTACCTCCCGTAAGATAGCCGAGCTATTAGACGGGAGCCTTTCTTCTGAAACGGATGCCGGTTCTTCCATTTTGCGGAAAAATGATTTGGAGGAGTTTGATATTCGTGAGTTTGTGTAGATAAGCATAAAAATTGTATTTTTACATATAATTCTCAACAACACTTCGTTTAGCCGAAGTAGATTGTCCGTTGTGAATTGCTTTCAAAATTGTATTTTTACTTATGATTCCCAACCTTTAGAGTATTACGGTTTTGTTATATTTTGTTGTGAATTGCTTTCAAAATTGTATTTTTACTTATGATTCCCAACAATTACTAACAGCTTATGGTTTTAATCAAAGTTGTGAATTGCTTTCAAAATTGTATTTTTACTTATGATTCCCAACAACGATTAGTTACACCAATTCCTAATTATTGTTGTGAATTGCTTTCAAAATTGTATTTTTACTTATGATTCCCAACTTACGAGTGATGTTTTAGGAGATCGATACGGTTGTGAATTGCTTTCAAAATTGTATTTTTACTTATGATTCCCAACATTCAATTACCGTCTTTCTTCACTCAGCAGTTGTGAATTGCTTTCAAAATTGTATTTTTACTTATGATTCCCAACTGCAATTAATTGTACACCACCAACTAGTCGTTGTGAATTGCTTTCAAAATTGTATTTTTACTTATGATTCCCAACAGGAATTGCTGCAGGAAACCCAGGATTAGCGTTGTGAATTGCTTTCAAAATTGTATTTTTACTTATGATTCCCAACAATGTTTCAGGCAATAGAAGCCGAGTATATGTTGTGAATTGCTTTCAAAATTGTATTTTTACTTATGATTCCCAACACGACTTTTGGAATGAATTGCTTTCTTTTCGTTGTGAATTGCTTTCAAAATTGTATTTTTACTTATGATTCCCAACCAGATTCAATTTGGAAATGCATTGAGTATAGTTGTGAATTGCTTTCAAAATTGTATTTTTACTTATGATTCCCAACAGTTTTTAATTTTAATAACAAGTATTACAAGTTGTGAATTGCTTTCAAAATTGTATTTTTACTTATGATTCCCAACATAATAAATTGAATGATGCGTTGCAATCTGGTTGTGAATTGCTTTCAAAATTGTATTTTTACTTATGATTCCCAACGATATTTCTGTGTCTGTTGCATGGTCATGTGTTGTGAATTGCTTTCAAAATTGTATTTTTACTTATGATTCCCAACGATACCCTATATTATCGTATTCCGAGTACAGTTGTGAATTGCTTTCAAAATTGTATTTTTACTTATGATTCCCAACCTAAAGGAGGAATTGCAGGAACAGCAGAACGTTGTGAATTGCTTTCAAAATTGTATTTTTACTTATGATTCCCAACTATTAGACCATCTTAGTAAAGCGGAACAATGTTGTGAATTGCTTTCAAAATTGTATTTTTACTTATGATTCCCAACATTCCAATCTTAATATAACTATGGCAACAGGTTGTGAATTGCTTTCAAAATTGTATTTTTACTTATGATTCCCAACTGTTGTTTTAAATAGTGTTTAAACGCTATTGTTGTGAATTGCTTTCAAAATTGTATTTTTACTTATGATTCCCAACCAGGGGAGTTGTTTTTCGACAAAGGTCTTGGTTGTGAATTGCTTTCAAAATTGTATTTTTACTTATGATTCCCAACTTGAAGAATATGCGACTGCAGAACTGATTTGTTGTGAATTGCTTTCAAAATTGTATTTTTACTTATGATTCCCAACTGTACCCACAAGAACAGTTTTAGGCCAGTTGTTGTGAATTGCTTTCAAAATTGTATTTTTACTTATGATTCCCAACGCGCAATTAATAACGGTACATTCGTATTTAGTTGTGAATTGCTTTCAAAATTGTATTTTTACTTATGATTCCCAACGCATGCTCGCCCTTATTATCTGGAGACATGTTGTGAATTGCTTTCAAAATTGTATTTTTACTTATGATTCCCAACGATACTGGTGTTTGTGATAAATGTAATATAGTTGTGAATTGCTTTCAAAATTGTATTTTTACTTATGATTCCCAACAGGCAGTAAGTAAAGGCTTTGATGCTTACTGTTGTGAATTGCTTTCAAAATTGTATTTTTACTTATGATTCCCAACAATATCTGTCAAGTAAAGAAGGTGAGTTTTGTTGTGAATTGCTTTCAAAATTGTATTTTTACTTATGATTCCCAACTTTTACAAAAAATTCCAAGAGTTCCTGTATGTTGTGAATTGCTTTCAAAATTGTATTTTTACTTATGATTCCCAACAAAAAGCGCAAGCTAGACAACAAGGAAATCGTTGTGAATTGCTTTCAAAATTGTATTTTTACTTATGATTCCCAACTTTAGAATCTTAACTAATTCATTGTATTTGTTGTGAATTGCTTTCAAAATTGTATTTTTACTTATGATTCCCAACCCTATCTGATTCAGTAATGTCTGTAGTAGTGTTGTGAATTGCTTTCAAAATTGTGCTTTTTACTTATGATTCCCAACTCCTTTTAAATTACCTTTAGCATCTTTTTTGTTGTGAATTGCTTTCAAAATTGTATTTTTACTTATGATTCCCAACTCCTTTTAAATTACCTTTAGCATCTTTTTTGTTGTGAATTGCTTTCAAAATTGTATTTTTACTTATGATTCCCAACGAGTTTGTGGGTTATGTAAAAGATGTTGTAGTTGTGAATTGCTTTCAAAATTGTATTTTTACTTATGATTCCCAACGTAAAATTCAGGCTGCATATGCAAAAGCCTGTTGTGAATTGCTTTCAAAATTGTATTTTTACTTATGATTCCCAACTTTAATTTGGTGAAATGTTTTAAGGTTATTGTTGTGAATTGCTTTCAAAATTGTATTTTTACTTATGATTCCCAACAGACAGCAGGGCGCAGCGTTCCAGCTTTAAGTTGTGAATTGCTTTCAAAATTGTATTTTTACTTATGATTCCCAACAGGGTACACATAAGCATTATCCAGAATATGGTTGTGAATTGCTTTCAAAATTGTATTTTTACTTATGATTCCCAACCCAGAAAGGCCAGCGCCTGGAGCAGTTAAAGTTGTGAATTGCTTTCAAAATTGTATTTTTACTTATGATTCCCAACAAACCGCGGCGGACAAAGCATTAGAAGATAGTTGTGAATTGCTTTCAAAATTGTATTTTTACTTATGATTCCCAACATAAAGTCTGGAATGGTGCGACCACAGCAAGTTGTGAATTGCTTTCAAAATTGTATTTTTACTTATGATTCCCAACCCACAGTCAAAAAAGTAAATACGAAACTGTGTTGTGAATTGCTTTCAAAATTGTATTTTTACTTATGATTCCCAACCTTGGAATGAAAAATATTATAAACCTACACGTTGTGAATTGCTTTCAAAATTGTATTTTTACTTATGATTCCCAACGAGATGGGATGTGAAGAAATTGCATATTCTGTTGTGAATTGCTTTCAAAATTGTATTTTTACTTATGATTCCCAACTACAAGTAAAGAAGCCCTTCTAAAAAAGCTGTTGTGAATTGCTTTCAAAATTGTATTTTTACTTATGATTCCCAACTAAGATTATCTGCATTAGTAGATAAAATACGTTGTGAATTGCTTTCAAAATTGTATTTTTACTTATGATTCCCAACTAACTCTCCTTATAAAAGCTAATAAATTAGGTTGTGAATTGCTTTCAAAATTGTATTTTTACTTATGATTCCCAACAATAAAGCTAAAAGCGATGTAAATGTAAGTGTTGTGAATTGCTTTCAAAATTGTATTTTTACTTATGATTCCCAACTAGTTACTTTTTCTAATGCGGAGCAAGTAAGTTGTGAATTGCTTTCAAAATTGTATTTTTACTTATGATTCCCAACAGAAAATTTTTATATTCGATAACAGATATGGTTGTGAATTGCTTTCAAAATTGTATTTTTACTTATGATTCCCAACTTTACTAAGGTGTTTGTATTCACCGACAGTGTTGTGAATTGCTTTCAAAATTGTATTTTTACTTATGATTCCCAACGGTATCAAATTTTATCCCTGCCAAGAACCGGTTGTGAATTGCTTTCAAAATTGTATTTTTACTTATGATTCCCAACAAAAGCAAGAAAAGGCAATAGAAGCAATGAGTTGTGAATTGCTTTCAAAATTGTATTTTTACTTATGATTCCCAACAATACCATAAGTATATATTTAAGTTTGATAGTTGTGAATTGCTTTCAAAATTGTATTTTTACTTATGATTCCCAACCACATAGTTTTTTCAATGCAGTTGGAAACTGTTGTGAATTGCTTTCAAAATTGTATTTTTACTTATGATTCCCAACCAATTAAAGGTCTCCAATTGTCTCCATATCGTTGTGAATTGCTTTCAAAATTGTATTTTTACTTATGATTCCCAACGTAGATTCATTGTAAGAAAAGGAAATATAAGTTGTGAATTGCTTTCAAAATTGTATTTTTACTTATGATTCCCAACTTAATTTTCCGCCTCTTTTAGATGTAGCATGTTGTGAATTGCTTTCAAAATTGTATTTTTACTTATGATTCCCAACCTACAGTAACACCTGATGCTACGGCAACTGGTTGTGAATTGCTTTCAAAATTGTATTTTTACTTATGATTCCCAACAAATATAAGATTACTTACACCAGTAGAATGGTTGTGAATTGCTTTCAAAATTGTATTTTTACTTATGATTCCCAACTTTAAAATTTCAGAAGCGAAGCGAAAAGCAGTTGTGAATTGCTTTCAAAATTGTATTTTTACTTATGATTCCCAACTAAATTAGTAACCGACTGCATACGATCTTTGTTGTGAATTGCTTTCAAAATTGTATTTTTACTTATGATTCCCAACTTTCTTTTTTTATATGCGAACAGATAGCGGTTGTGAATTGCTTTCAAAATTGTATTTTTACTTATGATTCCCAACTACCCAAATTTGAATATGCGATTGCGCTTTGTTGTGAATTGCTTTCAAAATTGTATTTTTACTTATGATTCCCAACGGAACTTTAATTTAAGATCTTCCATTTATTGTTGTGAATTGCTTTCAAAATTGTATTTTTACTTATGATTCCCAACTTTAGATTATCTTGACGAATTGAATTTACCGTTGTGAATTGCTTTCAAAATTGTATTTTTACTTATGATTCCCAACGCGTAAGAAGTTTCTTCGCCAAACGGATTTGTTGTGAATTGCTTTCAAAATTGTATTTTTACTTATGATTCCCAACCTGCTAAATTTACAGCGCCTTCGGCTATTTGTTGTGAATTGCTTTCAAAATTGTATTTTTACTTATGATTCCCAACTCTTGATGGAGAACTTTATAATCATGAACTGTTGTGAATTGCTTTCAAAATTGTATTTTTACTTATGATTCCCAACGATTTCTAATCCAAACGGATTCGGTTCAGTTGTGAATTGCTTTCAAAATTGTATTTTTACTTATGATTCCCAACTTTGCAGCGAAATACTCTGCAAGATCTACGTTGTGAATTGCTTTCAAAATTGTATTTTTACTTATGATTCCCAACACAATGGCTTCCCAGTACATATAAAAAATAGTTGTGAATTGCTTTCAAAATTGTATTTTTACTTATGATTCCCAACCCTTTTGATTCTAAATATACCCGTTGTAGGTTGTGAATTGCTTTCAAAATTGTATTTTTACTTATGATTCCCAACGGTTGCATTTTGTGCTAATTCTTTGCTGCAGTTGTGAATTGCTTTCAAAATTGTATTTTTACTTATGATTCCCAACTGGATTACAATCCGTCCACGGGTAAACGAGGTTGTGAATTGCTTTCAAAATTGTATTTTTACTTATGATTCCCAACCGACGGGTTCTTTTGCATCATGAAAAACATGTTGTGAATTGCTTTCAAAATTGTATTTTTACTTATGATTCCCAACTATTTAAATACACGCTTAGGCCGGGCTCAAGTTGTGAATTGCTTTCAAAATTGTATTTTTACTTATGATTCCCAACTTGTGTACCCGCCTACTATTTCACCTCTATGTTGTGAATTGCTTTCAAAATTGTATTTTTACTTATGATTCCCAACTTTATATTGTTGAACCGTTCTAATAGTTAGTTGTGAATTGCTTTCAAAATTGTATTTTTACTTATGATTCCCAACTATGTTTCGATTTGCGCGTTGGGCCTGCTTGTTGTGAATTGCTTTCAAAATTGTATTTTTACTTATGATTCCCAACATACCAAAAACAATTACAACCGCTGAACCTGTTGTGAATTGCTTTCAAAATTGTATTTTTACTTATGATTCCCAACGCGTGTGCGGTTATATCTTAATCCATCATCGTTGTGAATTGCTTTCAAAATTGTATTTTTACTTATGATTCCCAACTAGACCAGTCAACCGGATCACTCCATTTTCGTTGTGAATTGCTTTCAAAATTGTATTTTTACTTATGATTCCCAACTAAATTAGTAACCGACTGCATACGATCTTTGTTGTGAATTGCTTTCAAAATTGTATTTTTACTTATGATTCCCAACTTTAGAATATCTTGACGAATTGAATTTGCCGTTGTGAATTGCTTTCAAAATTGTATTTTTACTTATGATTCCCAACCAGATGTTTATAATGTAAAATGGTTTGGAGGTTGTGAATTGCTTTCAAAATTGTATTTTTACTTATGATTCCCAACAAAGAATAGCCGAAGGATTGAATAAGATTAGTTGTGAATTGCTTTCAAAATTGTATTTTTACTTATGATTCCCAACAATTCGTATTTCTTCATAATGTTAAAAACAGTTGTGAATTGCTTTCAAAATTGTATTTTTACTTATGATTCCCAACAAGAATAAAAAATTAAGTGATGAAACACGTGTTGTGAATTGCTTTCAAAATTGTATTTTTACTTATGATTCCCAACACGCCTAATTTTTTTGCTAATTCTGCTTGTGTTGTGAATTGCTTTCAAAATTGTATTTTTACTTATGATTCCCAACTTGCTCACGATTACCAGCTTTAGTTGAATCGTTGTGAATTGCTTTCAAAATTGTATTTTTACTTATGATTCCCAACAAGTGCATTAAAAAATCTTCTTAAGCTTAGTTGTGAATTGCTTTCAAAATTGTATTTTTACTTATGATTCCCAACTTATGGATTTAGACAAGCCTTTAATTACTCGTTGTGAATTGCTTTCAAAATTGTATTTTTACTTATGATTCCCAACAGTAAAATGAAGCCAAAGGACAGAAGACTGGTTGTGAATTGCTTTCAAAATTGTATTTTTACTTATGATTCCCAACTCATCAATAGACTGGTTTTCTTTCATTCTGTTGTGAATTGCTTTCAAAATTGTATTTTTACTTATGATTCCCAACTTTGAATTGTTTTAAAAACTCACCACCTGTGTTGTGAATTGCTTTCAAAATTGTATTTTTACTTATGATTCCCAACCAGTTTTACAATACGGTTAACGGGTATCGCGTTGTGAATTGCTTTCAAAATTGTATTTTTACTTATGATTCCCAACCCGCGAAAGACATAGAGTTTCCAGCACTTAGTTGTGAATTGCTTTCAAAATTGTATTTTTACTTATGATTCCCAACGCAACAGTTGTAAAAGACTTGCAGGATTTAGTTGTGAATTGCTTTCAAAATTGTATTTTTACTTATGATTCCCAACGTGTATCACTATCACCACCCAGCGGACGCAGTTGTGAATTGCTTTCAAAATTGTATTTTTACTTATGATTCCCAACTAACAAAGTTGAACCAATAAGCGAGGACTCGTTGTGAATTGCTTTCAAAATTGTATTTTTACTTATGATTCCCAACAAATCGTGTAAACGCCCATCTACAGACTTGGTTGTGAATTGCTTTCAAAATTGTATTTTTACTTATGATTCCCAACAACAAAATCCTGCCTAAGAATATTTATTCATGTTGTGAATTGCTTTCAAAATTGTATTTTTACTTATGATTCCCAACCGGGAGAATATTAGCAGAAATATTCATTAATGTTGTGAATTGCTTTCAAAATTGTATTTTTACTTATGATTCCCAACTATTTTATTATTAAAGCTTTCTGCGCTCTCGTTGTGAATTGCTTTCAAATTGTATTTTTACTTATGATTCCCAACATTGATATCTGATAAGTTTTAGACACGGTCCGTTGTGAATTGCTTTCAAAATTGTATTTTTTCTTATGATTCCCAACCATCCTTAAAGTATATTGCACCTGCAAGTGGTTGTGAATTGCTTTCAAAATTGTATTTTTACTTATGATTCCCAACTTAAAAAAAAAGATTTGAATGAAAAAACAGTTGTGAATTGCTTTCAAAATTGTATTTTTACTTATGATTTCCCAACCGATATATATAGTTTATCTTTGAGTAAGCAGTTGTGAATTGCTTTCAAAATTGTATTTTTACTTATGATTCCAACTATACTATCAAGTTTTTGAAGAGTGTTTTTGTTGTGAATTGCTTTCAAAATTGTATTTTTACTTATGATTCCCAACGAGGAATCTTCTGAATATGGTAACGGTTTTGTTGTGAATTGCTTTCAAAATTGTATTTTTACTTATGATTCCCAACATTATTATAACCAATATTTTGCCATACTCCGTTGTGAATTGCTTTCAAAATTGTATTTTTACTTCTCATTCCCAACAAGCCTTTACTAAGAAATTCGGGGTCACCAAGTTGTGAATTGCTTTCAAAATTGTATTTTTACTTATGATTCCCAACTACAAAATCAATGCTGGAGAAAGGCTACTTGTTGTGAATTGCTTTCAAAATTGTATTTTTACTTATGATTTCCAACATAAAAATCAAAAAGGGGATTCCCCCTTTTTTTGTGAATTGCTTTCAAAATTGTATTTTTCTTCTGATTCCCAACATACCGCAAGTTAATTGTTTGATATATTGGGAGTTATGAGTTTGTTTTAAAATTGAAAAATGGAGATTTTTGTAGGTTGATTTATAAGGTCTTATGCCTTTTTTAGATCCTATTCTTAGAAAAGTTCTAATTGTTGAGACGGTTTCTAGGTTCGACAGGCTTTTTTCCATAAAAAAGTTCCATCATCCCAAATTGTTTATCAGTAATCTGCATGACACCAATTTTGCCATGTTCAGGTAAACTATTTTTTATTCTTTTAGAATGTACTTCGGCATTTTCGCGGCTGGCGCAAAAGCGCATGTAGATAGAAAATTGAAACATAGAAAATCCATCGTCTAATAGTCTTTTGCGAAATGCACCGGCTATTTTACGTTCTTTTCTTGTTTCGGTGGGCAGATCAAAAAATACTAATATCCACAAACTTCTATATTGGTTTAAACGTGTATAATGTTCGTCATACATAAACTGGGTATAAAATTCTTCTGGCGCTTCCTTCAAAACATTCCTGAAGCGAATGTGTTGTTCGGCTCATAGCCACCATCAAGGGGCTGTTTTTGCCATCAATGTTTACATCTATTGAGGCAATACTTAATAATTCCTTTTTTATTTCAACGGTTAATTCTTCATAAGAATGGTGTGTTTCCATAATATGACATACAATCAAATCGACATAAGGACGATAGGGCTCCATAATATCATCGGCAAGGCAATAGGCGTTGTATTTATTGCGATGAAAAATACCCAGAGTAGGCAACATTCCTGAACTAACCAGTGCTCTTGCTGTTATTGCTCTTAAAATAGCATAACCATAGTTGAGCAAATTATTGGGCGGGATTCCTTTTTGTCCTCGTGTAAAATTTTCTATTTTAATCAGGTTTTGCCAGTAAAAAACGGCCGCTCTTGCTTCATGATTCAAAGAATCTCCAGAGGTTACTTCTTTGGCCCAAAGTTCCATTTTACGCATCGGAAATCCTTTTTCTTTCAATAAACCTCCTTGATTGGTTATTTTGGCACTTATGGTTTGCTGCCATAAATTTTTCTTGAGCGGAACTGAAGCATTAATTTGATTTTTAAAACGCTCCGTTTGTTCGGTGTGACCGCTCAAAGGCATTAATAAACCAATGGGTAAATGTTGCTGATCACAATTAATTAATGCTACATTATTATGAGTAAGTTTTTCTAATAACCCATTGGTTATGGTGATTTGTTGGTTTTCTAGAACAATTACCCCGATATCTTCAATCGCTACAGTTTTCGTCTCTTGTTCCTTGTCTGGATAAGAGATTACGATTTGCTCATTTTTGGTGCTCAAATAAGCAGGATTACCAAAGAAAAGGGTTCGTTTTATCATCTGATTACTCGTTTAAGTTTTCCAAGTCTATCAACTTCTAGCTTCCATGCATATTCAGAAATTTTAAAACCTTCAATTGAAATTTGTAATTTGTTTTGACTGCCAAATTCTCCAAATTTTGTTTTAGGATCATATTGAAAAATCAAATTTGCAATATTGTTTTGTATGAAATAACATTCCTTTCCAGAGGTTTTTTCCATCTTATATATTCTATTTACTTGTTCTTTTGTCAAATTATTAATATCTAAAATATTGGGATTTTCAATTTCTTCAGGAGCCGGAACATAAACTAAATCATTTGGATTAAGATAAAAAAGAAGTGAGTATTCTCGTTTATTTTTATCAATATATTTTTTAGGGACAGAGCATTCATGAGGTTTAATTTTTTCCAAAGCGCCTAATTTTTGGCTTTCAAAGACTTCATTTAAAGGAATCGTATCATAGTTTCGTTTCCCTTTCTCATCTTGATAAATTGCAAAAAACATATTTGTCCCTTTCGCTGTTTCAACATATTTGTCCGCCTTGGGACCTATCTGCCCAAGTGAAAACCGTTTACTTTCTTCGAAAACACGAACTTTTTTTATAGGTTGATGATTTTTGCCATTATTGAGCGTTTTAATGTTTTTGTTTAATTCTTCTATACCTATTTCTGAAAAAGCTACTTCATGTGGAGCTATCTTTTTTCCACCCTCATCTATTGCATTTTGATATATTTCTTGTTTAAGATGGTTTAAAAGAATTTTTTGGATACCAGTGTCTGTTATCTTTTCTATTTTTTTTTCGTCAAACGTAGTATCTAAATTATTTCGTTCTCTAGTGGCTGTTGCTTCTATAGTTTCGTAAACTTGTACTTTATCGATAATTTTACCATTAATCATTACAGGAAAAGCTTTGAGGTATTTTTTCAAGCCTTCTTTATCATTTGGATATTGCTTGATTTTTGATACGATTTGTTTTTTAACTTCCTTATCAACAATTAATTCGATCTGTTCAATCGCACTAGTAATAGTAATATGACTTTGTTTTATTCGTTAGGTGCTGCCTCCCTAACAACAGGAGCATGTATTAACCTTAGCAAATGGTGATGTTTATGTACCACTCGTTCAGTTACGTATTGCTAAGGTTAACCTGGGAGCATCAGGTAGTAACAGCAGCACCTGATTTAGTCTTTAAAGCAATGGAAAGCCAATATACTAAATTGCTTATTGAAAATTTCCTTTTATCGCCTTATGAAATGACTGATACAGCACTTATGGCTGGATTGCAAAAAAATGTTTATCCAAAGTATGACGAACTCAAAACATTACAGAGGACTTGGGGGTCAAAAAGCACCTCTCATACGTTCGTGAGAAGCAAGAACCTTATTCAAAAGGGAACATTGCAAAGTATCTTGAAAAAGGCAATTGAACAATACTTACCAACTGTAAAATTACAAGACCTTGAACAATCAGGACGTGCAAGTGTTCGAGGTAAAGGAGAAATCCATGAGTGAAAATTTAAAAACCATAAAAGAAATTGCGGATGAAATAGGTGTTTCAAAGCAAGCTGTATGGCAAAAAATAAAAAAAGATGGTCCAATAGATTTACGTCAATTTACGTCAAAAAAAGGAAATACCGTTTACGTTGACGTTGATGGTAAAAAAGCCTATTAAGAATGCTTTTTTTAACAAAAACGTAACAAAAAAACGTCAACAAAAAGTTTTTGTTGCGACAACGTAAATAATTCAGTTGATGGCAATCTAGAGGGGAATGAAGAGATTTTATTTTTAAGGAATCTAGTGTGCAACTCCAATCAGAAAAAAAGAGCTTCATAAGCTATTAGACCAGCAACAACGTTTAGCCTTACAAGATAAAAAATTACTTGAAGAATATAAAGAAGAAATCAATGAATTAAAGTCTTTGATGGTACCAGTACGAGAAGATGAAAAAGAGTCGATTGCACGGGAACCTAATGATATAGATAAAAAAAAAGAAGAAACCAAGAAAAAAAATAAAAAATGGTGGCATTTTGGAAGAATGTGAAAGTATATAAAGATAAATAAATTTTTTAGTAAAACTGGAGGAATATTGTGGACAACGAAAAATTAATTAAATCAAAAGAACGTGTCCAACAACATGGAGAAGTATTTACCCCTCAATGGATGGTAAAAAAAATGTTAGATGTTGAGGGGATTAAACAAGCTTGCGAATTGTCGAAGCTACCTTTTTAGAGCCTGCTGCTGGAGATGGAAATTTCTTAGTGGCTATTTTAGAACGTAAATTGAAAGTTGTCACTGAACAATTCAGTGAGGGGCATTGGGGGACAAAATCATTGTTTGCGTTGAGTTCTATTTATGGAATTGAATTTTTAGCAGATAACTTTCAGAAATAGCTCGCTCTCGAGTATGTTAATCCATTATCTAAATTGGTATGAAGAAATTTTTCAAGAACAACTTCACAGTACAACAGATCTATATAAGTCTGCTATGTATATAATTCGTGCAAATATCGTCCGAGGAAATACCTTAACTAAGAAACACCCTGATTATGATATCCCGATTATATTTAATGAATGGAAAAAAATTAAAGGTTCTAGTAGTAAAGTGGAAAAAATTGAGTTTACCTTTTCAAGTTTATTTGAAAATGAAGAAGTGCTAGAAAAAGGAATCTCAGAAGGCCAACTTAGTTTATTTGATTTTGAAATGTTTGATGAAGAAAACAAAGAGAAAAAGGATGATTCAGTCATAATAGATATTAAGAAAATATATAAGTTGGGAGAGGGATGATATGTCAAATTTTGAATTTTTAACTTTAGAACTAGAAACAGCTGAATTATTTCAAACGGCTAACTTTGCTGAAAAAAATTATACGGAAAAAGATTATGAAGGTACGCTTACAAAAGTCAGGAAATTAGCTGAGAATATTGCCAATGAAATTGCAATAAAAGAACATATTGTATTATCAGAACGCTCTAGTTTTAATGATGTTTTACGTGAACTTAAAAATGATTCAATTGATCAATTTATAATTGAATCATTTTATGAAATTAAACAGGAAATGATTCAGCGCACAATCTAAATAGCCGTAGTGCTACACAGGAAAACGCTAAACAAGCACTCCATAAAATTTTTATAATTTTAGTTTGGTATATGAATCATTATTTTGAAATTGATATTAAAACAGCATATTTAGATTTCTTAGAGCCACAAGCTGAAACTCTATCAAACAGCAGAGCGTAAATTAATTTATATTCAAACAGCCGATAACACCTCTGGAATGTTTCCAGCTTATAAGGATGCACAAAAAAATGGAGAAGTTAAGAGCTCCTGATGATCATTTTTGAAGTTGATTGGTCTCCAAACAGCGAATTTTTAAGAACAGTAGGCGCAAAAAGAATCAATCAATATATGAAAACTTAGGGATTAAATTTGTCCTTGAATGGGTCGAATTAGCATGGAAAAAATCAACCAAAACGTCGTTTTAGTGGTCATGATGTTCATGAAGTACTGAAACGTTCAGGAATAAAGCGTCCCGAATTCCTAGATGGATCCGAATGGTTTGAAACAGATGTAGAAACAGCAAAGTCAGCAATTAAAGCAGTAAAAGAAGGCAAATCTGCACTTGATAGTGTTGAATGCAAAATGCTGACGATCGTGTTTCACTTCGCCCAGAACAATCATTAGCGGTAGAAAAAACTCGAAAAAATTTCAAAAAAAATAAAAAAATGCTATGGAATGCCAAAATGCGTTTTGGAAAAACCTTAACTTCCTTAGAACTTATAAAAGAGCAAAAATATACTAAAGTTTTGATTATGACCCATCGTCCTGTAGTTTCTGATTCATGGTTTGAGGATTTTGGAAAGATGAAGATGGCAGAGGAAGGCTATCGCTATGGATCAGAAGATACGCAGTTTAAGTTAAAAGATTTGAAATCAGGAAATACTCCATTTATTTACTTTGTTTCTATTCAAAAGCTCCGATATGGTGGAGAGAAAAGTAAATTTAAGAGAATTTTCTAATGTTGATTGGGATTTAATTATCATTGATGAAGCACATGAAGGGACACAGACTGAGCTTGCAGATAATGTATTGAAATCACTTGAAAAAGACAACACAAAAATTTTATCATTGAGCGGAACTCCGTTCAATATTCAAGATCAGTACAGTGAGGAATCTGTTTATACATGGGATTACCCAATGGAACAATCAGCGAAACTCCGTTATTCATTAGAACATCCTACAAGAGAAAAACCCGTATGAATCATTACCCAAAGTCAATATGTTTACGTTTGAGATGAAAAATACAGAACGCTTTTTAGATGATTCAAAATCCTTTAATTTCCGTGAATTTTTCCGTGTGAATGAAAACAATGAGTTTGTTCATAACGTTGATATTAATGCATTCTTAGATAATATTACTAATCAAGATAGTAGACACTAATTACCCCTTTTCAACTAAACAATATCGTAATGAATTACGAATCATTATGGTTATTACCCGGAGTTAAAGAAGCGAACGCTTTCGAAAAATTACTTAATGAACATCGAATTTTTGGAAAGGAATACAAAATTGTTAATGTTGTTAAAGATGATAAGTCAGATAGCAACGAAGTCGCAACAAATGGCGATTTGGATAAGGTTCGACAAGCAATAGGAGATCCGAGTCAGAGCAAAAGTTAA
>NZ_JBXBAV010000167.1:0-6863 GCF_056783245.1 Flavobacterium sp. TC780
CTATGTATTGCTAAGGTTAATACATGCTCCTGTTGTTAGGGAGGCAGCACCTGTCGGTTTTCGGGTATTCAGAAGAGAGATAGCTTTGTTCTGATTTTTAATAAATTTACTTAAAACTAACTTTTAACAAGGCTTTATGAGTATATTTTAATAAATCTGACCTCTATTATCTTACAGGTAAAAATGGGTTTATGAATATTATCGTAGGAAATAAGTTAAAACAGCTACGTAAAAGTAAGGACATGTCGCAAGAGCAAGTGGCAGATTATTTGCACTTATCGCAATCGGCTTATGCGAGGATTGAAAGAGGCGAGAGCAGTTCTTGGGCAAGTCATGCTAATAAAATATGTGAGTTCTTCAAAATAACTCCAGAAGAATTGGTAACAAATGAAATAGGACAGAATAAAGAAACGACTGATGATTTAAATGAGGCTTTCATTATAAATCAATTGTCAGATAAAATCGTAGAACAATATGAAGCGCGAATTAAAGAGTTAAAAAAAACAATAAAAGATTTAAAAAGAAAACAGAAACCATAAATAAAGGCTTCTCTTAAAAAGAGAAGCCTTTATTATTTATTGTGAATTATGTAATTAACTTTTTTAAAGAAAATTAATCGATGTCTTTTGTTACTACTTGCATGGTTTCACGACTCACCTGTTTTAGTAAAACTACTTTGTTTTTTCTTCAACAGTTTCGGCTGCTTTATCATCAAAATGACGAATAGTATATAGGGTAACATTCTCACCTAAATCAACTTTGAATTTTTTCGAAAGTATAGCATTCAAATCATTGAAATTTTCAAATTTATCTTCTACACAAACAGAAAAACTAATTGCTGAGTTTTGAATTAAATTCACTTTTATTTTAAACTGATGGAATAAGGCAAAAATCTCACTGATATTTTCTTCCATAATAAAAGAAAAAATCTATTGATGAAAGAGAAATTAGAAGTTGGTTTCTCTTTACAATGAAACAAGGTAAATAAGGTTCTAAATCGACACCTTTAGAAACAATGGTTCCTTTTAATAGCGGATTGATAAAAGATTCTTTAACATATAGTGGGATTTCTTTTTTCTGTAAAGGCTGTAATGTTTTTGGATGAATAACTGTTGCTCCGTAAAATGCCAATTCGATAGCCTCACGATATGAAATTTGATTAAGCAAGCTTGCATTTCTAAAATAACGAGGGTCAGCATTCATTACTCCAGGAACGTCTTTCCAGATGGTAACACTTTCGGCATTTAAGCAATAAGCAAAAATGGCTGCAGTGTAATCTGAACCTTCACGGCCTAAAGTTGTGGTGAAGTTATTTTCATCGGCACCTAAGAACCCTTGGGTGATGTTTAGCATATTTCGCTTCACATTCTTACCAATATTTTTTTGAGTTAATTCCCAATCTACTTCGGCATCTCGGTAAGTCGCATTGGTTTTTATAAAGTTACGTACATCGATCCATTGAGTTGAACACCCATGAAATTCATGAAATGACTTAAAATGGTAGTCGAAATTAATTCTCCAAAACTTACAACCTGATCATAAACAAAGTTATAGTTAGGAGATTTATTATGGGCAAGAAAATATTCCAACTCCGAAAAGAATGCATTTACAGCAGTAAAAACTTCATGTTTTTCATTCTCGAATAAATCTAGCAATATCTGGTTGTGGTATTTTTTTACTTCTTGAACAGATGCATTTAATTCGCTCGATTTTTCAAAATAATTCTTTATTACAACTTCTAGAGCGTTTGTAGTTTTCCCCATAGCCGAAACCACAAGTAATACATCTTCATAACCTACTTTCTGCAAAACGTCATATACGTTTTTAATTCCTTCAGCATCTTTTACTGAGGCACCACCAAATTTGAATACTCTCATTATTTATTGTTATATATTGTGTCTTAAATTTTTATTTTTTCTCCAAGAAAGTATGAATTCCAGCTTCATCCATTTGAAAACAACACGCCATTCTTCGAGATTTTGAGCTCCAGAGTTTTCATAGAATTTAACTGCAGGAGTATTCCAATCGAGTACATTCCATTCGACTCTTCTTACTTTGTCTTTTTTTGCCTGCTCCATTATTTTGGAGTATAATGCCATTCCTAAACCAGATCCACGCATTTTATCTTTAACGATTAAATCTTCTAAATGTATTGTTTTGCCTTTCCAGGTTGAAAATCGGTAATAGTATAAGGCAATTCAACCATTCCTTAATCGGCATCTTGAACTCGGCTACAAATACATGAAAAAGAGGATTTTCTCCAAAGCCATCACAAACTAAATCGCTCTCCGTAACCAAAACTGCATCTGGTTCATTTTCGAATATGGCTAGTTCCTGAATCAAGCCTAAAACAGCTTTCATGTCATCAGGGTTTCCTTTTCTAATATTCATAAATTCTTATTATTAATGTATTTATATCTAAAATAATGGTTTTTTGAACTTGATTATTGCTTTTGATTAACAAATATACAATACGGACAAACTAACTAAATAATTTTTAAATCAATTTCACAAAAAAGGCGATATTTGTGACTTCAAAAAAAAATCTACAACGATATAGTATAATGGAAGAACGCAATAAAACACTAGGAGAGTTTATTATTGAGAACCAAAAAGCATTTCAGTATTCGTCGGGAGAGCTTTCCCGAATTATCAACTCTATACGATTGGCGGCCAAAGTCGTTAATTATAAAGTAAACAAAGCTGGTTTAGTTGACATCGTTGGCGCAGCTGGAGAACAAAACATACAAGGAGAAGATCAGCAAAAATTGGATGTGTATGCAAATGAAGTTTTTATTCAAACTTTGATTAATCGTGAGATTGTTTGCGGAATTGCTTCAGAAGAGAATGATGATTTTATTACTGTTCAGGGGAGTGATAACAGCCATAATAATAAATATGTGGTTTTGATGGATCCGCTGATGGATCTTCTAATATTGATGTAAATGTTTCTGTGGGAACGTATCTTTTCGGTTTACAGAAGAATTACACCAATAGGAACACCAGTTACACTTGAAGATTTTTTGCAACCAGGAGTTAATCAAGTTGCGGCAGGATATGTAATTTATGGAACTTCTCAGAATGTTGGTTTACACAACAGGACATGGGGTAAATGGATTTACTTTAAATCCAGCAATTGGAACATTCTATTTGTCACACCCAAATATGAAATATTCAAAAGATGGAAGATTTATTCCGTTAATGAAGGGAACTACGTTCATTTTCCACAGGGAGTAAAAGATTATATTAAGTATTGCCAGCATGAAGAAGACGACAGGCCTTATACTTCGAGATATATCGCAAGTCTGGGTTTTCCGATTTTCATCCAAACATGATTAAAGGAGGGATTTATCTGTATCCAACAAGTAGCAAAGCACCAAAAGGAAAGCTTCGTTTATTGTACGAATGTAATCCAATGGCATTTGTTGCAGAACAGGCTGGAGGAAAAGCGTCTGATGGTTTTAATAGAATCATGGAGATTAATCCAACCGAATTACACCAGCGCGTTCCATTCTTTTGTGGAAGCTACAATATGGTAAAAAGCAGAAGAGTTTATGCTTAAAGCGGCTAAGTAATAAAAACAAAACCCGACTAGTTAATAGTCGGGTTTTGTTTTTTAATACCAGTCTCAGTTTTTAGTACCAGTTTGGGTACGGAATACTGTCACGGAATACTTTTATTTATTCATATTCTGCATTTCGAAAGTAAAAGTATCTAAATCTACTTTTTTATCTACTAATGAAAGTGCTTTTGCAATGATATAGTTTACGTTTCCAGGAATAAATCCTAGTGCTAATCCAAATCTTCTTAGCATAATTTCTTGACTGTCCCCCATTTGGTGATCTACGTGTACCATACGAGCCAAATCGTATAAACGTTCTAAACGTTGAGAATACAAATAAGGCGCATTTATTGGGTGTTTCATTGGGTCAGCAAGAATCTCTTTATATTCTTCGTCTGAAATTTCTAATCGAGAAGCTAACTTGTCTAAAAAGGCTTTTTCTTCTTGGTTTGTTTTTCCATCAGCAAGGGCTACGCGAACAATAGCCGAAAAGTGACCTTTATTTCTTAGTTTAAATTCGCTATCAAATAAATCTGAAAATGACATAATTAATTGGTTTTTTGTATCACAAAGATAAATCTATTTTTAAATTATTAATTTTAATTTTTTTATAATTTTTATAATTCTAAAAACTGCAATTTTAACTTATTTTTATTTAATCATTTTGGAGTAGCAATCTACCATTTTCAAAATTAATCGTAAGTTTACAGACCCTTTATCAATTAAAATTAAAATACTCATGTCAGATTTTTGGATTTATTTTCAAATAGGATTAAAACACGTTCTAGATATTCATGCATACGATCACGTAATGTTTTTAATGGCGCTAACTATTCCTTATTCGTTTAAGGATTGGAAAAGAATTTTATTGCTTGTAACCGTTTTTACTGTTGGTCACACATTAGCATTATTGCTTTCAGTTTATGGAGTTATTACTATCAAAGTAAACATTATCGAATTTTTAATTCCGATAACGATTTTAATAACAGCCTTCTTTAATTTCTTTACAGCAGGGAAATCATCTAAAACAGAAAGTATTAATTTAGTGTTTTTTATAACACTTTTCTTTGGGATAATTCATGGATTAGGATTTTCTAATTATTTTAAAACAATATTAGGAGGAAGTCCAACATCAAAATTGTTGCCTTTGGGAGAATTTGCATTAGGGATTGAGGCAGCTCAAATTATTGTAGTTTTTGTAGTTTTAGTAATCTCATATATTGTTCAAACAATTTTTCGTTTTTCAAAACGTGATTGGACTTTGGCTATGTCGGCTTTTGTAATAGGAGTTGTAATTCCGATGGTTATTGAGAGCGAAATATGGAATAGATAAAAATGGAAAAAGAAAAATTAAATAGATACGACAAAGCATATTTGCGAATAGCAAAAGAATGGAGTCTGTTGTCATATTGCAAACGCAAGCAAGTTGGTGCAATTATCGTAAAAGACCGAATGATTATCTCAGATGGTTACAATGGTACACCATCTGGGTTTGGGAATTGTTGCGAGGACGAAGAGGGGTTAACGCGCTGGGATGTTTTGCATGCTGAAGCAAATGCTATTTTAAAAGTAGCGCGATCAACTCAATCTTGCGAAGGAGCAACGTTGTATATAACGCTTTCGCCTTGTAAAGAATGTAGTAAGTTAATTCATCAATCAGGAATAAAAAGAGTAGTCTATCAAAATGGATATCGGGATGATGCTGGAATTCAGTTTTTGATAAAAGCAGGAGTAGAAGTCGTACACATTCCTGTATTAGAAGAATAGAAGGTTACTTATGAAGAATAGCGATAAGTATATTCTCGTAAAACAAATATTAGCTACATATGAAATTCAATACTAAATATTTGCCAATAGTTATTGGAGCAGCTTTAGCTCTGGGAACTGTACTTGGGAGCTTATTAAGCACTCCTGCACAGGATCAGTTCTTGGCTAAAAATAACTCTAAGAATAAACTCAACAAATTAATTGATTTCATTAATAATGAGTATGTCGATAGCATAAATACAGATTCGATAGTTAATCTTACAGTCGATAATATTCTGTCAAAATTAGATCCTCATTCCGTTTATATTCCGCCAAGTGAGCAAGCTGAAGTTGCCGAAAGTATGAAAGGTGATTTTGTGGGAATTGGGGTGAATTTTTATATGTATAGAGATTCAGTTGCAATAATAAAACCAATAGAAAACGGCCCTTCGGCAAAAGCGGGAATTCAAGCAGGAGACAGAATTTTATATGTAGGAAAGACCAAATTATTCGGACGAAAACTTCCGTCAGATAGCTTGTTTGCTAAATTAAAAGGGAAAAGAGGAACAGAGATAGAGCTCACTGTTTATCGAAAATCAGAACAGAAGAAATTAAAAGTTAAAATAAAAAGAGACATTATTCCGATAAAGAGTGTTGATGTCTCGATGCTATTGGATAAAAATACTGGGTACATAAAAATAAATCGTTTTGCTGAAACAACTTATGCCGAATTTAAATCAGGTTTAACGAAGTTAAAGCAAAAGGGAATTCAGTCGCTTATTATAGATCTTCGCGATAATGGAGGAGGCTATATGGAAGAAGCCGTTGCAATTGCGGATGAATTTTTGAAAGACAAGCAACTTATTGTCTTTACGAAAAACAAGAACGGAGAAACTGAAAAAACCTATGCTACAGGAAGCGGAAGTTTTGAGAATGGAAAAGTATCTGTATTAATCAATGAAAATAGTGCTTCGGCTAGTGAAATTTTAGCAGGGGCAATTCAGGATAATGATAGAGGGAACATAATAGGTCGTCGTTCGTTTGGAAAAGGATTGGTTCAGCGCGAAATGGATTTTAATGATGGATCAGCTGTTCGTTTAACTGTTGCTAGATATTATACACCAACAGGGCGCTCTATTCAGAAGCCATATAGTCATGGAAACGAAGATTACTTTAAAGAGTCGGATTCACGTTTTAACAACGGAGAATTATATAGTAAGGACAGTATTAAGGTTGTTGATACGTTAAAATATAAAACTCCAAAAGGTAAAATTGTTTATGGTGGAGGCGGTATTGTACCAGATGTTTTTGTGCCAATCGAAATAGAACATGGTAGCGAAGGCTCTGCTTATTTGTTACAAACAGGAATTGTTGGGCATTTTGTTTTCGAGCAATTAGATAAAAATCGTAAGGCATTTACAGGGTTGAATTATCAAGAATTTGTTGCAAAAATGCAGTCGTTAGATGATTATTTTAAATCTTTTCAGAAATATCTTTTTAAGAATGGGTTAGATTAGGTGCTGCCTCCCTAACAACAGGAGCATGTATTAACCTT
>NZ_JBXBAV010000168.1:0-15171 GCF_056783245.1 Flavobacterium sp. TC780
ACTTTTTTTGTTTACTTCGTTCAGTTATGTCTAAGGTTAATACATGCTCCTGTTGTTCAGGAGGAGCAGCCTGGTATAAAATAAAGTAGCCCACATATATACCTGTACATCTGAACATCGGGAAATTGCTTCCCTTTGTAAAAAAAGAGACCTCTCAGGGTAATTTGTGGCAGCTAACAAGATTTATTTTTTTCATAGGTAATTTATGGCAAATATATGGTTTATTTTTATTTTTACATGTAATTTATTACAAAAAAATATATATATGCCTTTTTTTTGAATTTTATTTAAATATTTGGGTTAATGTTTTGGAGGTGTTTTCGGGAGATTATATGTAATAGATAAAATTTAAAACGGAATTGGTCTAAGTTGTTTAAAACATTATCCTTTTCAGTTTTTTTTGATTCATAATTTTATCGAAACAGAATAAAATAAGTTTCCAAAAAAATGTATCTTTGGTAGAAATACTATAGTAAGTCATGAACGGAACATTAAATAAAGTGATGTTGATAGGTCATTTAGGTGACGATGTAAAAATGCATTATTTTGATGGTGGGAATTGCATTGGGCGATTTCAATTGGCAACTAATGAAGTTTATATAAATAAGACTACCAACGAGAAAATCACCTCGACGAGAGTGGCATAATTTGGTGGTTCGTAATAAAGCCGCAGAGATTTGTGAAAAATATTTGTCAAAAGGAGATAAAATATATATAGAAGGTCGCATTAAGTCGCGCCAATGGCAAGCTGAAGATGGTTCTACGAAACATACAACTGAAATTCAGGTAACTGAATTTACTTTCTTAACAACCAAAAAAGAGACTGAAGGGCAGAAGCAGAATCCTCCTTCAGAATCCTCAAAAAACACTAACTTTGACGCTTCGAATGATGGCTTGCCTATAAATGACTTGCCATTCTGATTGTTTAACTAATTCTTTTTAATTTGGACCCAGAGCCCAGTTTACACGTTGCAAACATCTTAGACACCAATCTAATTGTTGGTTTTCTTGGAATTTTTATTTTACTTTTTTGTTCGGCCATAGTTTCTGGTGCCGAAGTAGCACTTTTTTCGCTGTCTCAAAAAGATATTGATGAGGCATTACAGCAAAACACGTCCAAAGGAAGGATTATCTAATCTTTTGGATAGACCTAAAAAACTTTTAGCGACACTTCTTGTAGCCAATGGATTTGATTAATATTGGGGTGGTTATTTTGTTCTCTTTTGTGGGTAGAGATATTTTTGGAGCAGTTATTTCTCCAATATTAAAATTTGTTCTAGAAGTAATTTTGGTCACATCTTTGATATTACTGTTTGGTGAAATTTTGCCAAAAGTTTATGCGAGTCGTAATAATCTTAAATTTGCGCAACGCGTAGCGTATCCATTGGCTTTTCTGGATAAATTGCTATCTCCTATAAGTTTGCCAATGCGTTCAACAACTATATATTTACATAATAAATTAGGGAAACAAAAAACTAGTTTTTCAGTAGGACAATTATCTCAGGCTTTAGAGCTTACTGATTCAGAAGATACATCAACAGAAGAGCAAAAAATATTAGAAGGGATCGTTTCTTTTGGAAATACTGACACAAAGCAGGTAATGAGCCCCAGAATTGATATTTTTGCATTAGAAATCTCGGAATCTTTTGAAGTTATATATTCTAAGATCATTGAGAAAGGATATTCGAGAATTCCAGTTTACCGAGATAATATTGATCAGATCGAAGGAGTCTTGTTTGTTAAAGATTTACTTCCATATATTGATAAAAAGGATTTTGATTGGGTTAAGCTTATTCGAGAGCCTTTTTTTGTGCCCGAGAATAAGAAACTGGATAACTTGTTGAAGGATTTTCAGAGTATGAAAAGTCATTTAGCAATAGTTGTTGATGAATATGGCGGAACTTCGGGATTAGTATCTTTAGAAGATGTGATTGAGGAAATAGTAGGAGACATCAGTGATGAGTTTGATGATGAACATATTAATTTTTCTCAGATAGATGATAAGAATTACCTGTTTGAAGGGAAGATAAATCTTAAAGACTTTTATAGGATTATAGATGTTGATGAAGACTTATTTGAAATACAAAAAGGGGAAGCCGAAACATTAGGAGGCTTTATTTTGGAAATCATAGGAAACTTTCCAAAGAAAATCAAAAAATAGCTTTTCAGAACTGTGTTTTTACAATAGAATCGGTTGATAGTAAGAGAATTAAACAAATAAAGGTAACAATAGAATAATAAAAATGCTTAAAAAATCAATTGCCATAATCATACTTTTTATAATAACATTGACTGTAGTGAGTTGTAAAGATGACGTTGTGCCTAAACCAGCGAGTTATTTAAGATTGGATTATGCAGAAGCTAAATATGTAAATTTTGAAAATCAATGCCCTTTTGCTTTTGAGATTAATGCAGATGCTGTTATAAAAGGAGAAAAAGATTGTGGATTCGTGATTTCATATCCAAAAATGAAAGCAACTATTTATCTTACTTACAAACCTGTAAATAATGATATTAATAAATTATTGAAAGATGCTCAGAAATTAACTTATGAGCATGTTATAAAAGCTGACGATATATTAGAACAGCCGTATTTAAACCCTAATAAAAAAGCCTACGGTATGTTTTATCAGGTTGACGGGAATGCAGCTACTAACTCTCAATTTTACATCACAGACAGTATTAAACATTTTGTGACAGGTTCGGTTTATTTTTATGCCAAGCCAAATTTTGATTCAATTATGCCAGCAGCAAGTTATATTAAAAATGATATGCAGCATTTAATGGAAACTATTAAGTGGAAGTAGAGAGAAAAATAGAGTAATCAAAAAAAAAGAGCATTCATTATGCTCTTTTTTTTTGATTAAAATCGTTTGAATTACGATTTCATATTTAAAACTTTATATGTTTTTCCATCACCAGTGGCTTGAACTATTTTAGTTAGGTTTTCTGGGTTTTGAACTGTTTTGTCAAAAGTTACAGTAGCAGTTTTAGTCTCAAAATCTACTTTTGCATCTTGCACACCATCTAAATCAGATAATTCGCTTTCGATAGTTTTTGCGCATCCCATTGCACAAGTCATTCCTTCGATATTAAAACTTGCGGTTTGTACATTTTGAGCAACAATTTCTTTAGTTGCTTTTGGAGCAGCAGTTTCAGTTGTAGCTACTTCTTTAGTTTCTGTTTCATTCTTTTTACAGCTTATAAATAAAAGGCTTGCAATTGCTAAAGCTGCGATTGATTTTACGATTTTCATATTGTTTTGTTTTAATAGTTTACGACAGGATTTGTTTGCAAAATTAATAAAAAACAAATGGAGAATTCATAAATTTATTACAATTTTGCTGTAAAACAGGAGGTATGGGTTTAAAACAATTAAAGTGGGTTTATTTAATAGGATTGGCCTTAATTTGGGGGAGTTCTTTTATTTTGATAAAAAAAGGATTAATAGGTTTAACTGCTATTCAATTAGGTTCTTTACGAATTATTTTTGCATCCTTGTTTCTGCTATTGGTTGGGTTTAAAAGTCTGGCTAAAATTTCAAAGCAACAATGGAAGTTCATTGTGCTAACCTCATTTTTTGGAACATTCACTCCTGCTTATCTTTTTGCAATTGCAGAAACTCAAATTGATAGCTCAATTACAGCAATCTTAAATTCGCTTACGCCATTAAATACATTAATAATAGGAGCAGTTGTTTTTGGGATTCAATTCCAAAGGCGACAAATTTTCGGTGTTCTTATTGGTTTAATAGGATGTTTGCTTTTGGTCTTTAATGGAGCAATGAGTCATCCGGAACAAAACTATTATTATGCTGTTTTGGTTGTAATAGCTTCGCTTTGTTATGCAATAAATGTAAATCTGATTAAGAGGTATTTATCAGATTTGAACTCATTGAGTATTACTACAGGGAATTTTGCTGTACTATTGGTTCCGGCAATTGTGATTCTGAGTTTTACAGGATTTCACGAAGTGATGTATGATGAAAAAGTTCAATATTCTATTTTGTTTATAATTATCCTTGGGGTAGTAGGAACAGGTATTGCAAATGTTTTGTTTTTTAAATTAATACAAATGTCATCTCCTGTATTTGCAACCTCAGTGACCTATTTAATTCCGATAATAGCTTTCTTTTGGGGATTTCTGGATAATGAGATGCTTACGCCAATTCAGCTTCTGGGAGCTTTTATTGTTTTGGTAGGGGTTTATCTGTCAGCAAAGAAGTAAGTATTTAATTGTAGGCTGATATTCGTAAAAGCAAGATGTTTTTTTTTGTAAAAAGTAAAACGCAAAAAAAAAGCTTTGTCAAGGTTTAATTTGACAAAGCTTTTAAGGATTTTAGTGTCTCAGCGTTTTAGTGCTCAGTACCTTCTATAGGAAATCAGCATCAGAAACACCTTCATTAATTTTTACTTCCGACATTTTGATGTTTAATTCAAAGCCTACATTTTGGATAATGTTAAAAGGAACTTTGATTCCTTTTACTTCTTTGTAATCACCGAAATTTGTAATTTGTGTTATTGATTTTCCAGCTTGTTCAGCTACTTTAGATTCTGCAACTTTTAACCCAGATTTTGTATCGAAAAAATACGTTGTTTTGCCATCTTTTATAGCATAAGCATCGTTGTTGTTAATTGGTTCGATACGGTCAATTACTAATCCGTCTTTTTTAGAAAGTTGTAGTTCTTCAAAAGGAACTGCGCTAGCTTTCATCTCTGCAAGATCTTTGCCTTCAAGATTTTTTCGTTGTCCTTGCTGTTCGATGTAAGCTGTTTTTTCATTGACAACTTGTTTCATTAAGTTCATAGGTCCCATAGCTAATGAAACCATCATTTTTCCTTTAGCATCCATTTTAGAAGTGAATGTTAATGGTGATGGTGCTTGAGGAATAGTTGTTGATCCTAACATTGTAATAGTTTTTACAGAAGCAACAGCTTTTTCTCCGCCAATAGCTTTTATGTAATTATCAAATACGTTTTTAGCAGTTACTCCTTTAGGAACCTCCTTTTTTAATGATGGTTTTTCAGTAGGATTAGCATATTTGTCAAAATAACTAATAGGAATATTTAGTTTCTCTAAACTTGGAATTACTTCAGATCCTTTTCCAGTAATTACAATTCTCATATTGTCAATTAGGAAATATTTATTGGCTACTCTAAGGATTTCATCAGGCGTTACATTGTTGATGTTTTGAATGTATTTTTCATAAAAATCTTTTGGAAGATTTTCAGTTTCTATATTCAATGCATATCTGGCTACTGTTTGAGGTTTTTCGACTTGCATAACAAATCTACCAATATATCCAGCTTTAACTGTTTTTAAAATTTCATCTGAAACTTTTTCAGTTCTGATTCTCTTTATTTCTTTTACAAATTCAGTTACAGCACTATCCGTTACAGCATTTCTTACTGCAGAGGCAGCTTTGAATTTGGTTGTGTATTTACCGCTTCCTAAGCCTGAGCTAGCGCCATAAGTCCATCCGTGAGCCTCACGTAAATTCATGTTTAAATAACTATTGAAATCACCTCCTAAGATTTGATTTGCTATTACAGCAGGAAAGAAATCAGGATCATTCATTTTTAAATTTACTGTGTTAACTAATGCTATTTCTGATTGTACGGCATTTGGAACATCAACAAAGTTAATTTGAAGATTAGCTACGTTTGCAGGTGCAGGGTAAGTGTCTTTTGGTTGTGTTTTTTTCTCCCACTTTCCAAAAAGTTTTTCTACAGCTGCCTTAGTTTCTTTGAATTTTATGTCTCCAATAACTACTAAATAAGCATTTTCTGGAACAAAATGATTTTTGTAATTATTTTCTACATCGGTAAGTGTAATGTTTTTTAGTGTTTCTTCGGTAATAAATTCTCCCGAAGGGTGATTTTTACCAAATGCTAATGCATCAACTACTCTTCTTTCGATTGCAGGCACATTTTTTCTTCAGTTTTAAGACCTTCAATAAGTTTTGCTTTTTCTTTGTCAAACTCAGCTTGAGTGAAATTAGGTTGTAATGCACCTTCAGCTAAAAGCTCTAGAATTCGTCCTGAGTATTTAGAAAGTGAACTTGCAAAAGCACCATGTGAGCTAAAATTGATATTTGCTCCGTAAAAATCTATTTCTTCGTTAAAAACTTCTTTAGCTGTTTTTTTAGTTCCGTCCCCAATCATGCTGCTTGTTAGCTCATCTACTCCTTTTTTGTTTCCTTCTGCAAATGGAGCATTGTCAAGGGTTAGATTAAAACTTACTCTTGGTAGTTTATGATTTTCGACAACCAAAACTTTCATGCCATTTGCTAGAACAAAAGTTTGTGGTTTTTTAATGTTTACTACTGGCGAGCTACCTGTTAGGTTGCGGACGATCTTGTGCTTGCATAATTCCTGTTACGAATAATAGGATTAAAATAATTTTTCTTTTTTTCATGATTCTAAGAGTCTTAATTTTGTGCCTTTGTAGTAGGAACGTAGTCTAAAATTAAACGTTGATTAGGATTTAGATATTTTTTAGCAACATCTCTAATTTCTTCTCTGGTGATAGAATGATAGAGGTCAATTTCAGTATTTATCAGATTTACATCGCCGTAAAGTAGGTAGTAAGAAGCTAAATTTTCGGCAATTCCTTCTACGGTTGAGTTAGAATTAACGTAGTTATTGTCGAACTTGTTTTGTAGTTTTTCGTAATCTTTCTCTGAGATCAGGTTGGTTTGAAGTTTTACAATTTCTTCATCAATTTCTTTCAATAAATCTTCAGAAGTGAAAGGTTTCATTGGTAAGCCATATAAAATGTACATACCGTAATCTTCTTGACTAAAACCAACAGCTCCAATTTGTAAAGCCATTTTTTTGTCGTCAACTATCTTTTTGTAAAGTTTAGAGCTTTTTCCATCACTTAAGTAAGAAGAGATTAAATCTAAAACTCTTGCATCTCTTGTTTTCATAGATGGAGTACGGTAAGAAGCAACAAGCATCGGAATTTGAATATTTGGGTCTTCGTATTTAGCTTTTATAGGCTGTGTAATAGGCTCTTCTGTAAAAGTTTGTTTTTGAAGTTTTTCTCCTTTTTTGATTGGTCCAAAGTATTTTTGAATCCATTCTTTTGTTTTTGCTTTGTCAAAATCTCCTGCAATTACCAAAACAGCATTGTTTGGAGTGTAGAATTTTTTATTAAAAGCTTTAAATTCGTCAAGAGTTGCTGCGTCTAGATCTTTCATCAGGATCTGATATTGTTGTCCAGCGATACGGGTATTTTTGAACATGTTTTTCTTACCTGAGGAAGTATGTTTCCATACGGTTGGTTATCATAACGAGTTCTTTTTTCTTCTTTAACAACTTCGTTTTGGGTATCAACACCAATTTTGTTTATTACAGGATGCATTAATCTTTCTGATTCCATCCATATTGCTAATTCTAAGTTGTTAGAAAGGGAAAACTTCATAATAATAAGTTCTGTCGTCAGATGTGTTGGCGTTATTGGTACCGCCATTGGCAGTTACAATTTTCATCCATTCACCACGCTTAATATTTTCTGTTCCTTCAAATAATAAATGTTCGAAAAAATGAGCAAAACCAGTTCTTTCTTGGATTTTCATCTTTTGACCCCACATGGTACATTACGGAGGTTACGACTACAGGTGCGAAGAATCATTGTGAGAATAACATGCATGCCGTTATCTAAATCGTATTCTTCAGAAAAGCTACTTTTTGAGCTGAGCTATATTCACCTAACATAAGTGCTGCAGTTAGCATAATTATTGGATTTTTCATAAAGGTTAATAATTTTTTTTATTACACTTAATAAGTAATGATTAATTAGAAATAGTTACACCAAAAATAACTTTTTTTGATTAGGAATAACAAAACAGGGACTTTTTTGATGGTTTTTTAACAGTCTTTTACTTTAAAGGTGTTTTTTAATAAATCGAAAACTCCTGAAAAACAAGAATTAATAAGTATAAAATATTTTTACTTTAAGAAATTGCACAGTAAATTATTAATTGTATATTTGCAACCTTAAAAATAATAAATCAATTTGGTATGTATGCAATCGTAAGAGATAAGGGCAACAATTCAAAGTAAGCAAAGACTTAAAGGTTTATGTTCACAGATTAGCTAATGAAGAAGGTTCAAAAGTTTCTTTTGAAAATGTTCTTTTATTAGATGATAATGGGAATATTACTTTAGGCGCCCCAGCTATAGAAGGTGCTTCAATAGAAGCTAAAGTGTTACAACACTTAAAGGAGACAAAGTAATCGTTTTCAAAAAGAAAAGAAGAAAAGGTTACAAAAAGAGAAATGGTCACAGACAATATCTTACTCAAATTGTAATTGAAGGTATTACTGCAGCTGGAGGAACTAAAAAAGTAGCAGCTAAGAAAGCAGTTTACAGAAGAAGCAGCTACCGAAGAAGAAAAACTTTTAAAGTGAAAAAAGCGGCTCCAAAAGCAAAAAAAGAAAAAAGCTACCAAAGAATAATAACAATATTTAAACTCATATGTCATGGCTCACAAGAAAGGTGTCGGAGTTCGAAGAATGGTAGAGAATCAGAATCGAAAACGTTTAGGCGTTAAGATTTTTGGAGGTCAAGCTGCTATTGCTGGGAACATCATCGTTAGACAAAGAGGTTCAAAAACATAATCCAGGTGAAAACGTTTACATTAGTAAAAAAGATCACACTCTACACCAAGAAGATGGAAAGTTGTAAAGTTCCAAAAAAATAGATAATAAATCATACGTTTCTATACTTCCATTGAAGCATAATAACTAAGATTATATATTATTATAAAAACCCGTTCGCTTAGCGAACGGGTTTTTTGTTTTAGGGCATTAATTATATTTTGATGTTGTTTTTGTGGCCTTTCGCATTAAATATAAATCTGGCTCTGGTTTGTATGAATTTATTATTAGTATTTTTGAATGAATAAATCTGTTTTAGTTTTGAAAAGAGATAGATTACTTCTGTTATTTTTTTGTGTAAGTATATATGCGAAAACTGTGCCTACTGGTATTATTAATCAAGTTGCGTTGCTTGATGATTCTCAAAAAAGTGTGTTATATGAATTTGTTGTTTTACAAAAAAATGGTTCAGAGGCCAGATGTCTATTGGGAAAAACATAAGAATTTGTTTCCTGTGCTTAATGATAGTTTACGAGATGAGATGGCTAATGAGATTTTTGTAAACTCTCAATATTATACTCCAATAAAAAAAACGTCTGTCGAATTGTGGGTACAAGTACAATCAATTACAAACTGGTATGCTGGATTTAGCTGCATTTATTGCTGTATGTGCAGTAATGGGGTTGTTATGTAATTATTGGAGTTTGATTATAAAGATTCTTGATGAAACAAATTTGCCCCCCTATTTAAAGTGTTGTTTTCAGAAAGTTGGTCAATGATGAATTATTGCTGATTGGTATTGTTTGTGTTTTTATAGGATGCAATGTCGAAGATATGTGTTCTCGTACTGTACTTATTCATGTCGGATTCTGTTTGATATGGAGTCAATCAACAGCCTTGTTTACATAAAAGAATATCTTGTTAGGAAGATATATTTATGAAATACAAAGTAATTTTTGGGGAAAACAATAAATGGGAGGTGAGCATTAAGACAATTCGTTTGCCTGCAATTATTATAACTATTGCTATTTTATACGTACTTTATAGAGTGCCAGAAGATAAATTATACTATTATGAGGTTGTTGTAGTTAGTATTGTAGCTATTTATGCTTTTCCAATTTGGCGTTCAATCGAAAAATATATATATCCTGTTCTGATTCCTTATAAAGATGTCGGATTCAAATAATATATACTCGTTGGCAACTTGCACAGTTTTAGCTTTGTTTGTTGAAGTATTATTTTTGTATCAATCTGGTGTTGCGTTGTTTGTCATATGCATAACGGCAAATGACCCCCTATTGGTAGTATCATTTCTGATTCTGTCTCTAAGGGTAAATATAAGACAATAATGATAATAATTTATATTTATTTACAATTTGTAGCAGTTTTTTTCTTTCTTTCGATTTTACTGTAGTAGTTTTTATAATCAACTTTAGAAATATATGGGTATCATTGATTGGGTGTGTATGTTTGTGGTTATTAAGTACTGGGCAATTGTGATGACTATTTTAGTTGCAGAGGATAATTTTCGTAAGTGGGCTTGGGGTTTCTTAGGGATGGCAGTATTATTATGGCTGTTGGCTAAAGGGATTCTCTACGTCTTGCATTAAATATCTAGCTAAATTTGGCTTTTGTTGTTTGTGAAAAATTCATTTTTTAAGAGTTGATTATTTTCGATTATAGACAGGATAAAATCAACTCTTTTGTCGGTGAGGTTTAATTTGGTAATTCGAGTTAATTTGGTAATCATAAGCATTGTAAGTGTTTGTTATTGCCTTGTAGGATCTACTGCTTCTTGATAAGTTTGCTTACGCTCAGAATCTGTTTGGTATATTTCTTTCCAGGTGGTAACAAATAAACACAATTGGATTGTAACGATGTGTTTTAATAGCTTTTGTTAGTTGTGAAGGAGGTGGTAATTTAATTAGTTCTGTATAGGCTAAAGTGTCCTGGAATACCTCGGTCAAAAAAAATGAACGAATTTGCTTTGTTTTTAATATAAGTCTCAATGGAGCGTTTTAGCATTAATAATGTGAATTTTTCTTTATCAGCCCAGGGTAAAGCTTCGCCATTTGACTCTACTTGCTCTTTAATTATATCACGAGCAACTTCATTTATGCTATTATAGTTTCTTCTTTTTAATTCTTCTATAATAGTTGTTTTGCCAACTCCTGGTCCTCCGGTAATGATAAATAGATTGATTGGTTTAATCATTTTAATTTATTTGATTTTATGTAATAATTTTATTGTTTGAGATGAAAAAAAAACACTTTTGATAGAACATAAAAAAGTGATTTGGTTGAATCATAAGCAGTCTTATTAATGTGCTTTGATACATGTTAATATTAAAATAAAGTTTTATTTAAGAGAGAGGTTTGAATATAAAGATAAATAAAAACAGCTTAGTTTTTTTAACAGTTTGTGAGTTCTTAAGGACTTGTTTATGAACTATTTTGTCTATGACTTATAGGAAATAAGTTTAAAGAGGTAGTTTTAATAAATGATTAAGATAATGATAAAACAGTAAATATAATGTAGTTTTTTACTGATTTTAGCGAAAAAAGTTATATATTGGGAATATAAAGCCAATTTATCATAAAATCTATTGGCGAAAAATTAATTTCAAGTATTTATATATTAAAAAAAATGAAACAATTACTTCAGTGGACAATTATTATTCCAATACTATCCTGGGTTCTATTTTTTAGCGGACTTGTAGAGAATAGCAGCATTTTTCAAATAGTAGCAAGTATACTACTAATCCTCAGTGTTATGTCGGCAGTACATCATTCCGAGATAATTGCAGAAAGAGTGGGGGAGCCTTATGGAACCATTATTTTAGCTATATCAATAACTGTTATTGAGGTTTCGATTATTATATCACTAATGATGTCAGAGGGTTCAGCAGCAGCTTCGCTCGCTAGAGATACTGTATTTGCAGCGACAATGCTTATTCTTAATGGTATTATTGGATTGTGTCTTTTAATTGGAGGATTGAAACATTATGAACAGAATTTTTCTGTTTCTTCAGTAACCATTGGTTTGGTGTCACTAGTATCGATTATAGTATTTACCTTGGTGTTCCCTACTTTTACAGAAAGTGTTCTGGGATCTTATTATTCAGTACCGCAATTAGTTTTTGCTTCAGCAGCCTGTCTTATTATTTATTCTTCTTTTCTATTTGCACAAACGAGTAGATACCGACAATATTTCCTGACAATTGGAGATGATGAAAATGAAGATGCAGCTGAGCCTATAGCTATTAATAATAAGGTATTTTTTACGAGTCTTACTTTTCTTATTGTAAGTTTAGGAATTGTTGTGTTATTAGCAAAAACTCTTTCTCCTACAATCGAGAGTATTATTGTTAGTTACAGTCTGCCAAAAACTTTGGTAGGGGTAGTAATTGCAGCAATTATTTTATTGCCCGAAGCAATTGCTGCTATCATCGCAGCGAGAAAAAATAGACTTCAAACTAGTCTAAATTTGGCTTTGGGGTCTGCTTTGGCAAGTATTGGGTTAACTATTCCTAGTGTTGCAGCTGTTTGTATCATGATGGATATGCCTATTATCTTAGGACTTGATATTAAGTCTATTGTTTTGTTAGCATTATCGGTGTTTACTGTAATGTTGTCATTAAGTAAAGGAAAATCTAATATTGTTTATGGAGTAGTGCTTCTTGTCAATTTATTTGCTTTTGTATTCCTTATGATTTACCCTTAATGGGGAAAAAAAGTTACTGGTAAAGGATCAAAATGACAGATAAAATATAAAAGAATGCTACAATTTCCAGTAATAAGTTCAGTGCTCTCGGCTAGTAAGCTTGGTGAGTTCTTGCAACAAGAATATAGTTTAAGTAAGCATACGGAATGTGCTCTTTTTAGAACAGCAATGAATCATGTTTATATGGTTACAGATGTTGATAAAAAGTATGTTTTTCGTGTCTATAATTTTGATTGGAGAACAAAAACAGAGATAGCTGAAGAATTGAGGCTTTTGATTTATTTGTGGGAAAATAAGGCTTCGGTTTCGTATCCAATTGCAGATAAATTAAATGAATACATACAGGAATTAAATGCTCCCGAAGGTAAAAGATTTGGGGTGTTGTTTTCTTTTGCTGATGGTGCAAAATCAGCAAGATTTAACGAAGAAACAAGTTTCTTTATTGGTCAGGCTTTAGCCAAAGTTCATGAGTCAGCTCAAAATTTTGAATTAAAAAGAGTGACCTATAACGAAAGTATTTTGCTGATAGATTCGATTAAGCGAACACAGGTATTTTTTAAAAAAGAAACTGATGAAATCCTTTTTTTGAAAAATCTAGCTAATTTTCTTCAAAAGGAGTTTGCTAAAATCAAAAATAAGGAAGTTAGATTTGGAGCAGTTCATCTAGATGTATGGTTTGATAACATGCATTTTAATGAAGAAAATAAAGTAACATTATTTGATTTTGATTTTTGTGGTAATGGATGGCTGTGTCTGGATATTTCATACTTTTTGTTTCAGCTCTTTATTACAAATCCGAATGAAATGGATTATGAAGTAAAGGCAAAAAGCTTCCTTAAAGGTTATGAATCCATAATTGAAATAAGAGAAGAAGAAAAACGAATATTGCCATTAGTTTGCTTGGGAGTTATGTTGTATTATATTAGTGTGCAGTGCGACAGATTTGATTCTTGGACAAACATCTTTTTGAATGAGGATCATTTAAAAAGATTTACAGGTAATTTAAAACGATGGATTGATTACAATAAAATTAAAATTCAATAAGGTCTTCTAATAGCATTAGAGACAAGAAGAATTTTTTATATAAATCAAAAACTCCTTAAGAAATTAAGGAGTTTTTTTATAGGGTTTTAGTCACTTCAATCGAAGATTTAATACCAATTTTGATATTTTCTAAAAATAATTATGAGTGACGTTATAAAAAGTGTTGAAGTTGTTAAGTCTTAGAAAAAGAAATAACCAACAGATACTTGAAATACTCCGTTTTTATTTTTACTAGAAGAATTGTCTACATTATTAATATCAGTTAATCCCAGATTGTATCTTGCTCCAAAATTAAGTCCGTTGTCAAGTTTATAGCCTAATCCAAAATTAACGCCAAAATCAACAGTATTAAACGAGTCCTTTACATTTACTTTTTCATTTTTAGCAGAAAATAAAAAACCTATTTGTGGCCCAGCCTCAACGCTCAATCCTTTTGTTAAATAATATTTTCCCATTAAAGGAATGTTCAAATAACTCAAGGCAACTGTATTGTCATTAAAACTATATCCCTGACCAGAATACATTAATTCAGGTTGAAAAGAAAATTTATCTGAAATGGGAATTTCTGATAAAATACCAAAATTAAATGATGTTACAGCATCAATACCTTTGGTGTCATCTCCGCTGATAGTTGCAAAGTTTAATCCTCCTTTAGCACCAAATTTAATTTTTTGGGCATTAATATTTGTAAAACCTATAACTGTAACAACAGCTAGTAATAAAATTTTTTTCATAAAAAGTGATTTGAATTATTTGAATCCAAAATTCGCATAAGAAAGATTAGAAAAGGTTTCAAAAGCTTAAAAATGTATAAAGTGGTACTTATTTGTCAGTGTTTTTATATTCATTTGGTGTCTGACCAGTAATTTTTTTCAAAAGGTTTTATAAAAAGTCGTTTTAGAGGTAAGCCAGATTTTATTACCTATCGCTTATGCCTTGTTTTTTAGCGTCTTTTTCCCTGTTTAATATATTGTCAATATAAATGTGCTGATTTTTGCTGAAGTAGGAAATTTTAGATAATTATAAAAACAGCTTGTTTTCAGTATTTTAGTAATGAAAATTGAATTTGTGCTAATTTGTTAAGTTGCATTATTCTGCATTATTTAGTTTTGTATATTTGATAAAATGCAAAAAAACGTATCTATTAATGCGTTGTTGTATTTTAGTGTTAAATAACCATTAAAACTAACTAACTATGAAGCAAAATTATTTAATTATTTTACTTTTTTTATTGGAGCGCTAACCAGTGGTAAGGCCCAATGTTCGATGGATGCCGAGTTTAGCAAAAGCAATCCAAAACGCGATTTGAGAGGCGTTTTTTTAGCCTCAGTTTACAGTTTAAATTGGCCTACAAACCGATTAGCTACACCAGCAGTACAGCAAGCAGAATTGATTGCAATTTTGGACAATCTAAAAACTAATGGTTATAATACCGTTTTTCTTCAAGTTCGTTCAGAGTGTGATGCTTTATATATCTCAAGTATAGAACCTTGGGGATATTATTTGACCGGAACGCAAGGTTTGGCACCAAATCCTTTGTGGGATCCTTTGTCATTTGCTATAAGCGAAGCCCATAAAAGAGGACTCGATTTACATGCTTGGTTAAATCCTTATCGAGCAAAAACAGCCTCTGCATACACCGCTTCTGCTAATCATATTACTGTTACCCAACCTACTTGGTGGTTTACATCATCAGCTGATTCACAAAAAATATTAAATCCTGGATTGCCTGCGGTAAAAGATTATGTCATTAGTATTGAGGTGCTGCCTCCCGAACAACAGGAGCATGTATTAACCTT
>NZ_JBXBAV010000169.1:0-30643 GCF_056783245.1 Flavobacterium sp. TC780
AAGGTTAATACATGCTCCTGTTGTTAGGGAGGCAGCACCTTTCCCCTGATAATAATGCAAATCCCTTTATCAAATTTTTATTAGAGGAATTAGATAAAACAAAATTTCCATTTAGTAAAGCTACTGCCATAAGAAGTAAATACGTCGATAGTAGGCAATCCTAAAGAAATATTTTCCGTTATTACGAGGGGAAGGCAAAAGATTTAAAAGCCCAGATTTTGCAAGGCATGAAAATGTAGCTTTTACAGTTGCCAATTTAGATGTCCAGATTAATGATATTACTTTGACAGATGATCCTTTAGTAAATAAATTCAATACTATTATTCTGGGTATTTTTAATATCTTAAGTGGTAATATGTTAAAGAAAACTAATGTACTTAGCTGGAATATTTGGTTTAACAAACCGTCTGTCGTAGATCAAGAAGAATGGAGGAAACATGCAGAATACTGGCGCCATTCATTAAATGTAAACCATTGTTCACCCGATGGAGATGGAACAGATGCTAAATACTTTGATGGCAAACCACTTCAAATTAGTAAATTAGAAATCTTAATAGAATTATATAAGCTATATAAAGAAGTCATTAAGCCCAATTATGCAGCATTAGGAATAAAAAATCCATCCAAGCTAGATGAAATTGTAGAGCCACTGAACCAAGAAATAAAAGCGATAAAGATGCAAAATAGTTAAGCCGCAAAACACAATTGTCTTTCTAACATTCTCTCATAGCGAAGAGTAAACAATATAAATTTAAAACCACTATAGTTATATAGTGGTTTTTGCTTTACAATCGATAAATATAAGGTGTTTATAGCCTAGTAATTTATTATTATTTTTAGGTGCAAAATAACACACTGTGCAACTTGAAAATACAACTAATTCCTCAAAAAGTATTCTTTATTTAGATCTAAATTCCTCAATAAAATATACCTTTGTGATGTATTTTTCATCTACAAAAAAACATAATTGTATGGATTATGATAAATTTATTTTCTGCCTTGAGGCTGTTGCCGATGTAGAAATAAACAAAACGACTGAAGTTATTAAAAACTTAGAAAAACTCGCTTTTGAACAAGGTATTTCAAGTATTCATAAAACTTGTGATACCATCGAGGGATTAGAGGATAGTTTAAATGCATTGCTCTATGACGATCATAATTTCAAAGATTATGAAATAATATACTTGGTGATGCAGGAGAGGCTAATAATGTTTGTCTTAATGAATATTATTATAGTTTAGAGGAAATAGCCGAAATTTTTGAAGGTAAAATGAAAGGTAAAATTTTACATTTTGCTAATGCCAAAATATTAGATTTAACCGAGGAAGAAGCCCAATATTTTCTTGACATAACAGGTGCACGTGCAATTTCTGGTTATGGAGCTCCTCTTAAAAAAATAACAAGCAGCAGTACGCTTGATAAAGCTTTCTTTAGTTTATGTCAGGAAGAAGATGATATAATTGAGATCGTCGAAGAGTTGCATCAAAAACATCTATGACCTTTGTAAACATCTTGATTTTAGATTGTATTATTAAATCTTAATACATAAAAAGAAACATAGATTATATACTCATAATAGAAATACTTTTTTGAGAGTAAATAAGTCGCTATGTTTCTGTGTTTTAAAATGAATTACATAAACTAATTATTTAAGCTTTTGTATTTGTTCGAATATTTTGTTTAAGGTTTCTTTCATATCTTTTGGTGTGTTTTCGCCACTTTGGTTTGTTATAATAAATACACCTAAATTATATTCTGGAATGATATAAATAAAACATTGTGAACGAGGAACCCCTCCTTGATGCATATATAGCGTTCCTAGTTTTTCATCTTTTGTTACGCGCCAGCAATATCCTGAACTAAAACGATCATTAGCTTTTACCAATGGACTGTGAGATTGCCGTTACTACGGCATCATTTTTTAGCTGGTATTTTATGTATTTTACCATATCGGGAACGGTAGATTTTACGTTTCCACTTTGCGCCCCAAGGTAATGTTGCCATTTTGGTAGTGATTTCGTTATAAGCACAATGATAGCCTACTGCAAGATTTTTTTGGTCTTTTGGAGATAAATTTATCATTGTATGATTCATCTGGGCATTTTTGGCAAAATAGTCTTTTAGTATAATTTCAATTTTTTTGTTGTAAACTTTCTCTAAAACAGCTGCCAAAAGTTCTATTCCTGCGCTTGAGTAAGAGAAGTTGTATCCTGGAATAGTATCAATTTTTATTTGATGCAGGTCTCTGAAAAAATCTTTTTGTGAGTAATTTTTTAATGCATTGTTGATATCTACTACTTGGTGTTTCTTTTTTAGTGAAGTTTTTCAGCATTTGGTTTGCGCTTAAAGGGATCATATTAGGCAAACCACTTGTATGGGTAACCAAATCTTTTATTCGAATTGGATGGTTATCGAATGTTAGATTTGGATAATCTTCGCTTAAATATTTTTGAACAGGATCATCAAGGTTTATTTTTTTATCCAAAACTGCTTTGGCAATTAATGTACCTGTATGGGTTTTTCCTAATGAACCGATTTCATAAATTGTTTTATTTGTTGGTGGGTTTGATTTTCCTTTTTCTAATTCACCATAATGACCGATGAATTCTTGTCCTTGATATACTATTCCGATTGAGGTAGAATTTATTAAAGGTTTTTCTATCATTTTGGTTGCTGCACTATCTACTATTGCTTTTAGATTAGTTTTTTGTGCAATACTTATTAGAGGTAATACTAATAAAACGATAAAGAGTAATTTTTTCATGATTTCTGTTTTTTTGAGGTTATTGTTATTTGATACAAATGTGCGTTGGATAATCATGAAATACGTACGACAAAAAAAAAGTCGAACGCATTTTTTTATTAAAATGAGTTCGACTTATTATAAGACAGCATCAGTAATTACAAAGTGCGTATTCATTGGTAGTTTTACAATCTGTTTTAGAATCTTATTTGTATACTTTTTTATGGAGGTATTAAAATATTATTCTTTGCAATGGTCTTTAAAAATTGATTTTTCTTCGATTAAAAAAGTACTTTGGAATTTATTGGATGTATTTATTTTTTTATAGATATATAGTAAGTTGGTATTATTGTAATCATAATCTTTGGTATTTTCCTCGCCTGCTACATAGTTTAGTTGGCTTATGTAGGCATTTCTTTATCCAACGTATAGTTTAGTTTAAAGAACTCGTTTTCGATATCGTCATCGTACCTTTTGTATTTCGGTGTATACAATATAAGATTTGGTTCAAAATCGATACCAGATATTTGTGCAAACTCAGATTCAGTTAAGGCATCATTTAAGTCTTGTTTTTCTCCAAAATGTTTAGAATAATACAAACCTCCATCTTTATAGAGATAAGAAAACGGATGGTAATTTTCTTTATCCTCAAAGTGATTCACTATAAAATCATTGAATTTTTCGGTATTAATGAAGGTATAAATTGTAGGTTTATAATCTTTGTTTTCTGAATATGAATAAGGTAAGGAAGTAAATGATATGGTATCGGCTTTTTTAGTTATTGTATATACTTCTGGAAACTGAATGCATCGATGGCCTTTTACATAAACGCGTTGTAGTTTTGGGTTTACAGCACTAAGTTTCCCAATATGCATAAATGTTTCTTCCTCATGTAATCCGTTTGAGAGCATAAATTTTGTATTATCTTTTAGCTCTGGGGTATGTCTTCCATAAACCTGAAATGATTCTTTAGGAGCATCAGGAACAAAGTTTACTTCTCCATGTTCTTTTAAAGACCATTTTCCGGTTATTAATGTTGCGTAACCTATTATTATAAATGTACCATCGGGTTTTAGGTAATGGCTTCCGCCTCTTAATTTGTAATAACCCACTACATCATTTTGGGTTTGTGCTTGTGTATTATAATTTGAGAGCATAATAGCGAATAGGATAAAGATTTTTTTCATTTTTTACTTCTTAGTGTACATCAATTCCGTTAAAATAGATTTCGGTTATAGCGGTGTCATTAAATTTATCTCCTTTGTAGACATCGGCAATTTCGAATCTTAAAACTAAGTCGGTTCCGTTTTTGTTATGTCCAAAAGTTCCGAGTTCAAATATTTGATCATTTTTGGTATCTTCTAAATTCAGGATTCCAAATACTTTCCCATTTATGCTTAATCGTAATTTCTTTACTCGATTGTTATTTTTCCAGGTAGCATCGGATTTTACATATCCGTTAGAAATTATGATTTGTGTAATTCTAGGACTTTTGTTTAAAAAATAATATTCTAAATATTCTCCGATTCCTTCGTTTGGCTTTCCTTCAACCCAAGCAGTTTGATAGCTTAGATCATTTGCATTTTTAGCTTGGTATTTTGTGTTTTTTTGGTGTTTAGAGTCGAGGAAGCTTTAATTTTATAGTTTCCCCCCACTACAATACCAACTGCAGCCGCCATCTACAACATCCCACATGCTTTCTACGACTTCGCCGTATTTTTCTAATAAGATATCTAATTCTTTTTGTTTTGTTACTGTGAGTTTTTGTTTTTGAAGAAGCTCGTTTTGTCGCATTATTTCATTGTCGGTTTTTGTACTTAAAATCGACTTTACGGATTTCTTTTGGATAAAAGTTCTTATCTGAATTTTGTGCGTAGCCAACATTAGCAAGAATTATGAACAAAAATAGTGGAATGTGTTTTTTCATGAAAAATTTACAGAGAAGCTTATATTGACTAAATAAAGTCTTAACAAAATCTATTTTAAGCTGACTTTGTGTTAAGAACGTTTTTTACACGCTTAATATATGCGCTATTATTATTTACAAATAATGAATCGAATCTGGAATAAATATTATGTTGAAGCGGGGGAGGAACTCAGTATTTTAAAGTTTTAGGAAAGCGAATGCAATATCAAATGCTTTGGCAAAAAAGGAAAATTAACATAAAGAGGATAAAAACAGCAAATGTTTTTAAGAATAAAAAAAACGGAAGGAAGAATACGGCTCTATATTTTAAATGCAGCTTAATTGTATTTAAATTAAGCTGCATTTTTTTACTACAAGTTTCATTAATGCGAAACCGATTTTAATCCGATGATTGAGCCAACCAATGTTGCAATAAAGAACAATCTCCAGAAGTTTGTTGGATCTTTAAACACAAAAATACCAACCAAAACTGTTCCAACAGCACCAATACCTGTCCATACAGCATAAGCAGTCCCAATAGGCAATGTTTGTGTACTCTTGATAAGAAGCAGCATACTTATAACAAGCGATGCCAAGAAACCTCCATACCATAAATAAACATCATTTCCTGTTGCTTCTTTTGCTTTTCCTAAGCACGAAGCAAATGCTACTTCAAATAATCCTGCAATAATCAATAGAATCCAATTCATTTTTTAAATTTTAATAGGGCAAAGTTCCTTCAGTGGATCCAATTAAAATTTAACAAATGATAAAAATAAATTTATTTTATTTCGGCTCTTATTCGGCTTAAACTTACTTGCGTAATCCCAAGATAGGAGGCAATATGTCCGAGCTGAACTCTTTTAATTAAATCGGAGTTATTGGTTATTAACTCATTATATCTTTCGGATGCTGTTTTAAACTGTCTCGAAATTAATCGCTCTTCTGTTTTTATGAGCTCATTTTCTGCAAATTTTCTTCCCCAATTAGCAATATGAATATCTTCTTCAAATAATCGTTGCAAATTGGAAGTTTTTAATTCATAGAGCTCACAGTCTTCAAGAAGTTCAATATCTTCATAGCCTTTTTGATTTTCGACATAACTTCTCATCGAAAGAATAGTTTCTCCTTCCTTTCCAAACCAAAAAGTAACATCACTGTCATTTTGATTGACATAGGCTCTAACAATTCCTCTTTTTATAAAATAGATATTCGATTCGATTTTTCCTGCTTTTAATAAAATATGTCCTTTAGGATAACGTACCAATGTAATGTTTTCCTCCAACGTTTTTCTGGAAGTTTCTGGTAGTTCAGCTATTTTGTCAAAAATGGTATTACTGTTCATTTTAAGATTAATTACTAAGAACAGGAATAAGATGCTCCCATTTTAATTGTTTAGCAATATCTAATGCCGTTTTACCTTGATTTGTTTTCATGTCTTTATTTACTCCTGACTCTAATAGCACAGCTACAGAAGTTAAATTACCTGCAATTGTTTCTCTATGTAATAAAGAGAATCCATCTTCATCCTGATACGCAATTTCATTAGGATTTTGTTGCAGAAAATCTTGAAGTTTTTCTTTCATATTTTTACTCATAGGATGCTCTATAAGATTTTCTGGTTTTTCTTTTTGTTCATTAACAAGCAGCACTTCGTTGAAGTCTCCAAAATCTAATCCCCAAGCTTTATCATGATCTTTTCTTTCCTGATTCGTCATTTCAGAGCGTATGGCTTGTATAGTAAATCCTCCATAAGCTCTTGGCTGAGACGAAGAAAATAGTTTAGAAAGTCCTTTTGGTGAACTTCCCTGAATGGCAAATAACCAATCACTAATTTGATTTAAAGAAACAGCAACATCATCTCCATTTTGAATATTTGTTAACTCATCAGGATCGTTTATTAAAACTCCTCTTATTTGTTCACCATCAAAATCAATATCATTAATCCACATATGCTCGATAGTAGGATTTTCACTTCCATTAATATTTTGCGAGAACGCAACCTTTACACAAGCTACTGTTAATGCCGGAACAATTCTTCTAGATTCCCATGATAATTCTCTCCAAAAATATTTAAAAGTTTCTTGTGCATTCTTAAATGCTTCAATCATTTTTGGACTATCTCCTTTAGCGAAGAATATTTCTTGATTTGCCATTTTTGTTTAAATTTTTATACTATTATTTTTAAATTTATTAAGTATTTACAGTTCGGTTATAGAAATTAAAAGAACTAAATTTAGATCTAATTTTAAATAAAAACCGCTTATATATAGCTAATATATGACTATTTTATTATTAATAATAGAATGCGTTTTTATAGATACTATTCTTTTCAACAATATTTTGTTGTTCTTTTTATATAAAAAAAAAGGAAGATTGCCTAGTTATAATCCTAAAAAGCCCCTTAATTTCTTAAGGAGCTTTACTTTATATTTTTAATCAGGAAGAATTTGTGTTTTTAATCTTTTAGATTAATAGTAGGGCAGAAGCCCATTTTCGTTTAATAGAGTTATTTTATTATTTTGAAAATAAAAATTCTTTTCCACCTTGTTTTAAAAGCATTTGTTTTTTTTCTTTATTAAATTCAAGAACGATCCCTGCTTGCTCAAATTTAAAAATGTTATTTTCTGTAGCTTCTAATGGAAATGCAGGCTGTCCTGTTCCTTGCGCAAATAATTTATCATCCTTCATAGTAATATCAATTTTTATTGGGATTTCAATACTTGCATATTGTCCTGTATATAAATCTAGTTCTTCTGGCTTTAACTTTAAAGCTTTGAAAGTGGGTATAGCAAATGGAGTATTGAAATAACTACTCAAAGCACATGATATTATATTCATATTAGGGTAAATCATTGCATTTGAAATAACAGCTACAGCTAGTTTTTCATTTGGGAAATAAATTAAAATAGATCTAAAATCATCAACGCCACCTGTGTGCCCATATGCTTTATGTTCAAAAGAAGTGAACTCAAACATGCCCATACCAAAATTCTGGTTTAATGTTTTCATTAGCGATAAAGACTTTTCAGAAATTATTTTGCCATTAAAAAGACCTTCTATAAACAGTGTCAAGTCAGTTGGATTAGATACGATCGCTCCAGCTCCCATTGGAATTGATGAGTCTGTATCTGTAGATTTCAACCACTTATCATTAAAATGATAGGAATATGATTCATTGTTTTGAATTTGAGTTTTACCTCCAAAATAAGTATTCTTTAACCCTAATGGTTTTGCAATTTTAGTTTCTAAGATAGTTGAATATAGTTTTTTGTATACTTTTTCGAGAATATAACTCAAAAGGACATAGTTAGAATTACTGTATTCTGCTTTGCTATCAGGCTCAAAATCGCTTTTTAGCTTAGTTATCACTTCAACCATTTCTTGCTCAGATTTTGGAACTGTAGTAAATTCATCAGATCTGTAGTATTCTTCATTAGTAAAATTATGAATACCGCTTCGGTGATTAAGTAAATTACTGATAGTTATTTTTTTTGAATTTTCTATCTGTGGAAAATAAGCGTCAAGAGTTTGACTTAGCTTTAATTTATTCTCTTCAATAGCCTTTAAAACTAATGTAGCTGTAAACATTTTAGAAACTGAGCCAATTTTATATTTAGTTTCTGCTGCTGCTTTTTTTGAATTCTCAAGATCCGAATAACCTATGGCTTTGGTATATAGTAACTTTCCGTTCTGAGAAACGGCTACACTACCCATAAATTTATTGTTTTTTTCTAAAGTCATAAACAAACTATCCATTCTTTGATTGTTGAATGTTTGTGAGAAACTCATTGTGGAGCTAAAGATTAGCAGGCCGGTAATTAGGATTTTTTTCATTGTGATTTATTTATTATTGATTGATTTTTTGAATTTTAATAATAATGTAATTAAGACATAAAAGAGCAATATAGAAGCTATCATAACTGGGATAAATGTATTCCCTAATATTTCTGTCATCCCGCTTTGGTATTCTTTATTACTAAGCCCCAAAATAAACGAAGAACTATCTTTATACCAGAGCCCAACTTCTGATGGAGATTTAATTTTGGCAATTATAAGGAATACAAATCCAAATAAGAAAAGATACAATAGGAAGAAAATGATATACGAAAAACCATTAGTTATATTTAACGTCAATGCTTTAAAAACATGGATAGGGTTGAATGTTTTTGTGGCTTGTTCTAGTTTTTTATCTGCAATAAAGGGCTTTAAAACTTCTTCTGGAATACCTAATTTTTCGATTGTATCCAACAATGCATCAATTTCATTAGCTCCATTTTTGTGCTGAAGCGCTTCATATATATGGCTGTTAAATTCCATATAAATGTCTTGTTTATCCTCTTTGGATAGCGATTCTGTAACTTTTGAAATACGCTTCATATAATCGTTATAAACTCTTCTTGAAGCTTCTTGACTGAATTTTATTCCTTCTGTTTTCATTTGATTATTTTTTGAATAGCATTTTCTAGATTTTTCCAATACTCATTCATATGAATAAGTGTTTTTATTCCGGTAGGGGTTAGAGCGTAATATTTTCTAGGAATTCCAGTTTCCTGTTCTACCCATTTTGAGTCAACTAAATTTTCCGTTTTAAGTCTATTCATTAACGGATATAAAGTACCTTCAGCAATTTCTATCTCGGTATTTTTTTTTATTTGTTCAATAAGTTCATAACCGTAATATTCATTTTCTTTAAGTACATTAAGGATAATGAAAGTAAGCGTTCCCTTTTTTAGCTGAGATTTCCAGTTTGTGACAAAAGTTTCATTCATAGCAAATTTTTGTTGGTTAAAACAAATATATAGCAAAATACATAGCTATACAATGTATGTAGTTAAAAAAATGAATGTATTGATAAATACATTCATTTTTAGATACATAAAACTAAATAACTTATGATAAATTTTACAATAGAATGGTTCGTTCTATATTTATCTGTTCCAAAAAGTATTCGTCATGTGAAATAACAATTAGGGTTCCTTTAAATTCATTAATTGCTGTAGTTAGTATTTCGATGTTTTGTATATCGAGATTATTAGTTGGTTCGTCTAGGATTATAGTATCTGGAGACTGATTATCTATGGTTATGCAACAAAGCATCAAACGCATTCTTTCACCACCACTTAGCACATTGCAAGGTTTATCCCAATCTTCACTGGTAAATAAAAAACGGTTGAGTCTCATCTTGATGTCATGTTCTTGTAATGACGTGGTATTAAATTCTTGTGCCTGATCGTACACTTTAAGCTTCCTATTTATGATAGAATAATCCTGATCGATATAAACTGATTTATTCTCTGCACGAGATACTACACCGACTTTGGGTTCTAATTTTCCAAGTATTATTTTTATCAAAGTAGTTTTTCCTGAACCATTTGCACCTTTTAATGCAATGCGTTCGCCACTTGTGATTTGGATATCGAGGTTTTGTCTCCAAAGAAATTCATCATCATAACAATAATTGATACCTTTAGCATTAAATAGTATTTTGCCTTTGTGCAATAATGAATTATCAAAACCAAATTTCATTTTATCAATATCTGGTAAGGCCAAGCGTAATTCTTGCAGTTCTTGCGAAATACCATTAATCTTTTCGGTGTGTATATCTTTTATTTTTGATGTGCTATTCTCGGCATTATTTCTTAAGGTATTTATCATAATTCGGGCAACACCAGCTTTTTCCTGTTTCTTTTTTCCTCGGGCATCTAGTTTTTGTTGACGTTCCAGAGTTTCACGTTCTTTTTCTTTGGCTTTGCGTAATGCTTTTTCTTTACTGTGTAGATCCTGATTAAACGCATTTTGTTCTATCTCCTTTTGCTCAGCATAAAAATCATAATTACCGCCATAAACACTAATCCCTCGCTTACTTAGCTCAAAAACGGTGCTTAAAATATTTAGCAGTTTTCTGTCGTGACTTACAATAATTAAAGCACATGGTGCAGATTGGATAAATTCATACAATAATTGTCTAGCGGCACTATCAAGATGATTACTTGGTTCGTCTAAAAGAACCAATTCTGGTTGATGAATAGAAATACCGGCAAGAAAAACCTTCGCCTTTTGTCCACCACTTAAAGTTTTCATTTTTTGTGATAAATCCAAGTCTGTTAATTGCCAATATTTTAAGGCAGTATTACAACGTTCCTCTATTGTCCAATCATCATTTAATACATTAAGATTGGTTTCGGTTACAGTACCATTAAGTATTTCTCTAAGGGCATTGAATTTATCTTCAATTTGTAATGCCTGAGCAATGGTAAAATGATTATATTGACCAAATACTTGTGGTATATAATAAGGCTCGGAGTTGTAACTAACTCGTCCATTGGATGGTTGCAATTCACCCGCAATAATTTTGAGTAAAGTCGATTTTCCAATACCATTGTTGCCTATTAAGGCTATTTTTTCGTTAGTATTGACAGTAAAACTAATGTTGTCAAATAACAATTCCTTGTTCGGATGTGTATATGAGATGTTTTGTAGAATAAGCATAATTTCTTTCTTTTAAGATGAATAAATTGAGTAAGCCACATTTGTAGCCTACCTTCTTGATTGTCCGAAAGAAATTATTTTTCACATAAATTGTTACGCTTGTTTTGAGCTAGCAAAGATACATTTTTTTCTTAATTAGTGTTTCTGTTCTGATTAAACGAGAAAAAGCTCCTTAATTTCTTAAAGAGCAATTGTAGATTTTTTAATCATAAAGAATCAATAACCTAAAATAAAAGGGTAGAAGAGAGGCTATTTTGGATAAATAAAATTTTTAAATAAACTATTTTCTATTAGAAATTACTGTTTTAAGTGACTCTCCTAAATTTTTAAATTTATTAAAGGTTCCATTAGAAATCAGATCCTTTTCTATGCTTATTTTTAATTGATTATCAGTAACTACAAAAGAGAAGGCTACTTCACCATTTTCTTCTTTAATCCATTTAAAAGTTTTACCCAAAACACTTCTGTATTCGTCATCGATATTATCGGATAATAATTTTATAATTTCGTCTTTTTTATCCGAAGTAAATTTAGCTCTTAAGCTATAAAATGTATCTGAATCATTAACAGATATTGAACTGTGCTCTCTTTCAACTCCATTAATTTTAGTTATTGAGGAAGAAGAACTACTACTTGTTGTTTTAGATTGTGCATTTATTAAAAAAGAACTAAGCATAAACACTAACAAAGAAATTATTTTTACCATTTTATTAATTATTTGATTTGACATTAAACTCAAGACCAATTCCGCGAATACTCAAAATAGAAATAGATGTATCTTCTTTAAAATACTTTCTTAAGCGGCTGATAAATACATCCATACTTCTGCCCAAAAAGAAATCATCATTACCCCATATCTCTTTTAATATATCTTCTCTTTTTAAAAGTTTGTTTCTGTTATTATACAAATATTGTATTAAATGTGCCTCACGTTCAGTAATGCGGTGAGTTACTTTTTTATGGGTTAGCATAAAATTTTCAATATCAAACATATAATCTCCTATAGACATTTGTTTAACTGATGTTTTTAATACAGGAGCTTTATTAATACGTTTCAGTATATTAGTAATTCGTAAAATAAGCTCGTCTACTTCAAATGGTTTTACTACATAATCATCAGCTCCGAGTTTGAGTCCCCTTATTTTATCTTCTTTTAACCCTTTTGCTGTAAGAAAAACAATTGGTACCTCAGGATGAAATTCAATTATCTTTTCGGCTAAGGTAAATCCATCCATATTGGGCATCATAACATCAAGCACGCATATATCTGGTTTTATTGTAGAAAATAAGGCATAGGCTTCAATTCCATCTTTAGCCCAACTAACTTTAAAACCAGATATTTCTAAAAATTGCTTTAAGATAAAAGCATAATCTAAATCATCTTCGGCTAATAAAATATGTATCATTGTAATGGGATTGAAATTAATAATGATGTCCCTTTATTTTCTACACTTTTTACAGTTATAGTCCCTTTATAGCTTTCTACAATTTGCTTTACATAAAATAACCCTAGACCAAGCCCTTTTACATTATGAAGATTCTCTTTTTCTATTCGATAGAATTTTTCGAAAATATTTTTTTGTTCATTTTCAGGAATTCCTCTACCATTATCTTCTATCAAAAGCGTTGCAAACGTTTCAGTTTGATTGCAAGTTACTTTGATTTCATTTGCATCGTATTTGATTGCATTATCCAATAAATTTATTAATATAGTATTCATATGAAATTGATTCATAGGTATTTGTACTGTCGTTTCAACAGAATAACTAATTGTAATATTAGGGTACGATAGTCTAAAATCGGTTATTATTTCTTCTATTTCCTTGCTGCTTATTATATTATTATCAATGACTATTTCTTGTGAACTAAGTGAAGCACCTGCAACCTGACTGAATATCGATTGCAAACGCTGATTTTGTCTTTTTATAATTGCAATAGTATTTTTATGCTGCTCCTCAGTAATAGCATCCAATTCAAACGTTTTTACTGCTATATCCATTGCTGCAAGTGGTGTATTGAATTCATGAGTAATATTATTTATAAAATCCGTTTTAATATCAGCTATCTTTTTCTGAGTAATTAAATTTCTAATGGATAAATAAAACAAGATTATGACAAATGTTATTAGTAGAACTGAAAACACCAACAACCCTATCATTTCTTGCAAAATTACTTTCTGCAGACTATCAAAACTATAATTACGTCCAGACCGTATTTCGATATCATAGGTATCCCGATCTTGCTTACTGCTAGAACTGATTTTTGTTTTCCATATTCCCGTGGCAAGAGAGAACTCATCTCGACTTTTTATATTATTACTTAATACTAATTGTTTTCCCAAATAAACAGTGTCTTTTTTTGTTCCTTCATTGTCAAATATTGCAGTTATATATATAGAATATCCTATTTTATGTTTAAAATTTACTTTTTTATCCATAATAGATGAAAGCTCAGCCGAAAGAGAATCTCTATTTTTCTTGGTATAATCGAAATAATCCTGCTTAGAATTTTTTTTGCCTTTATGTGTTTTTACAAAATCCCTCGATTTCCCCATACAGGCATCTTCAATTGCTATAAATTCAGGATCATCTTCAAACGCTAATAATTGCTTTCTTATCACATCCTTAACCTCTTTCTTCTTCAGTTCATAGGTATTACAAATGAAATACCCCTGAATGCAAGTCAATGCAACAACTGTAAGGATACATCCTGTGATTAGTAGTATTATTTTTCTTTTCATAGAAACAAAGCTAAAATATTATACCATTTAAAAATAGATAAGTGGGCCTATTAACCCTTCATTAACCAAACTTTATAAATACACTGTACTAGTTGTTGATTAAATACCACTTTTTGAATATAAACATAGTTAACCGAAAAATAACATTAACCCATCGTTAACCAAGCATTAACCCAAGCGACAAGGTACTTTGTAGAAATTTGTCACAAACAAAAAATATTATGAAAAAAGTTATTTTCTTATTGTACCTCATTCCTTTCATGAGTTTTACTCAAAATATAAAAGTTTCAGGAATTATAAAAGATTCTGATAAGTTACCAATTGCATTTGCAGATGTAAAATTATTAAATTCATCAGATTCTTTGGTCTATCGAAATACGACTGCAGATAACATGGGTTTATTTAAGTTCGAAAATATTGTAAAAGACGAATACATTTTAAAAATAAGTGCCACTGGTTATACTACTTATTATACAGATTTTGCGCTTAATAGAGATAAAGAATTTACAGGAATAATAATCATAAAAAAAGCCGAAGCACTTGATGATGTAGTAATTACTCATAAAAAACCTGTTATAAAACGAAAGATAGATCGCATGGAATTCAATGTAGAAAATTCTGTACTATCAAATACAAATGCATGGGAGATATTAAAAAGTACTCCTGGGGTTACAGCTTCAAATAATGGGACAATTATAGTAAGAGGCAGTGCTGGAATTTTAGTTACTATCAATGATAAAAAAGTATACTTAAATGGAGAAGAATTAAAACAATTGCTTGAAAACACAAATGGAGATACTGTAAAATCGGTAGAAGTTATAACAAATCCTCCTGCCAAATATGATGCTCAGGGAAGTACCGTTTTAAATATAAAAATCAAACAAAATAACCAAAATGGATACAAAGGAACTCTCAGTACAGCTTATGTACAAACGGCGTATCCTAAAGGAGTAATGTCAACAAGTCAATATTACAAAACTAAAAAACTGGCGTTATCAGGAAACTATAGCTTTGGAACAGGAATTTATTACAGAGAAGGCGCAGATATAGTTTATTATAAAGACAATCAGGATCAGGTAACCTCAATTTGGGAAAGCATATTAAACCGTAAGAATAAATCATTATCGCAAAATACATATCGTTTAACTGCGGAATATGAAATAGATAGTCTTAATACGTTAACTCTAGGTACCAATGGGTTTATTAGCCTTAAAAACCATGGCGAGTACAATGTTCCTACTTATATTTATGATGCTAACAGGCAAATTGATTCACTTTATACAACACAAAACAAAAGAAAAAACCCAACAAGAACAAATGCGTACAATGCCTCTTTTGAACATAAGTTTTCGGAAAAACAATCAATCGTTATTTCGTCCGATTATACTAGGTATTTCAAGAATGAAAATCAAGATATATATTCTGTATTTTCATTACCACAAAGCGGTCCTTATCGTGATACTCGTTTTGTAAGTGATAATACACAAAAAATAGGATTATTTTCTATACAAGCAGATTACAACAATGAAATAGGAGAGACTAAAATCGAAGCAGGAATTAAATTCGGAAACGTAAATGCCAATAGTAATTTGGATTATCGAGACAATATAGCTGGAGAATTACAACTAAACCCAAACAGAAGCAGTCAATTTTTATATGATGAAAATATTTATGCTGGCTACTTAAGCCTTAGTAAAGAAATTGGCAAATGGAGTTTAAAAACAGGATTACGATCAGAATATACAAAACTGGAAGGAAACTTATTAACTAACAATGAAGTAAATACGCAGCATTATTTTAAACTATTTCCAACACTATACGCTTTATATAAACTTACAGAAGCTCATGAAATTGGAATATCTTACGGTAAACGGATCAACAGACCTCAATATAGCGCTTTAAATCCATTTCGTTCCTATTATAATTCTTATTCTTATTACACAGGTGATCCAAAATTACAACCTGAAATTGTTCATAATATTAGTTTGCAATACACACTAAAAAGCAAATATAATTTTGATTTATATTATCGTAATTCAATAGATCCATCAATGGAAATTTCCTATCAGGATTACGAAACAAACACTGTAATATATCGTCATACTAATATTGAGAAAAAAATAGGTTACGGATTGGATTTTAGTGCAAATCAGGAGATATTTCCTTGGTGGCAATTTATATTTTCAAACGGAATAAGTTATTCAAAAGATACTTTTCAGGGAGGTGACGGTAATTTGTATCACAATAATATCTGGTCCTATAACAATAACATTAATAACCGATTTACCTTGAATAAAAAGAAAGAGTTAAGCATGGAATTAAATTGGTCATATGATTCCCCTTCAGTGCAAGGAACTTTTACAGTAACTGGGTCATCTAGTCTTTCAATGGGGATTTATAAGAAAGTTTTAAATAATAACGGGCAAGTAGCAATCCTTTTTTCAGATATATATAAAGGGCAGAAAGTACGCGTTACTACAAATTATGCGAATCAATACAATTATTTTGATGATTATGGCGACACTCAAAGCGTACGTATATCTTTTAAATACAATCTTGGAAATCAAAAATTAAAGAACAAGAATAACAAAGAAAAAACAGAAGAACAACAAAGGCTATAATTTAAAAATCATAAATGTATTTAAGATAAATTCACACGGATTATAGATTCTATTAAAAAAACAAAGTTGTCTTTACAAAGACAACTTTGTTTAAAAGATTTAGTTTTTATCCAGAGTGAGCGTCATATCCTCTCCATCTAATACCAATTGTTCTTTATCTATAGTACTTGTAAAAGGGTAGGGTGTACCTACTTCATCTTTAATAATTAAATTTTTACCACCTTTGTTTAGAGCATAAGTTCCTTTTAACTCAACATCAAGAAATCCTGTTACTTTTCCATCTTTAGAAAATTTGAGATTCCCTTTAGATAGAATTATATTTTTGATAGAATCTGAAAGTGTTTTTTTGGCTTCGACATTGGTAACTTTCCAAGAATTAATAAGTTTATTTCTTTCTTTTTGACAAGAAATTATTACTAATGATAATACGATAAACCCAAAGATAAATAGTGTAGATTTTTTCATGGTTATTTCAATTTAAGGTTAAGGATGGAAGTTACAAAAAAATAAGATTCAAACAAATAGTAAAACTTAAGATTGTAAGATTAAAACTTCTAGTTATTAAAGGGTTATGTTTATTGAGGCTTTGCTGAATTTAATTTGTGTTTTAAAAAAAAACTTTATAAAATCACACAAAAAGAATGAATAAAAAAGCCCAATCTGATGTAGGATTGAGCTTTTAAATAGTCAAAATTTATTATTTTTTCATAAAATAGCTTCTTCTTTTACTGAACTAGTACTTTCTACAGCTATGAATTTTTTAAGCATGATATCAGCAGTTTGCAAAGCGCCTTCAACCCATCCCTGAGCATCTGAATAAGCTTCTCCACAAATATATAATGCACAGTTGTCTATTGGGTGAACAATTTTTTCTTTTACCTCCCAACTTTTTACTCCAATATTCCAACTATTCCATCCTCCACCAAAAGGATCTTCTCCCCAGTCACGGAAAGAGGCACTTGTAACAGCTGGTGTATAATCGACATCATGAATTTGTTTCAATTGACGGCTTAATTCTTCTACCATTTTACGAGGAGCTTTGTAATCATGCCAACTTTGGTTTAAAGCTTTACTCAAAAGCGGCTCCGTTTCGGCATATTCACCAATAAAAGGATCTGCTATTTCAGCATGCGAAAGTCCTTTTTTCCAAGCTTTTTTACGTTGTGGTCTAAGTCCATCCCAAAAACCAATATTAGAACCATCATCGTAACTCGCTAATAGCATTGATTCTCCGTTTACCGATGGATCTCCATTATTCTTTGGCCAGTAGTAGGTTTGTCTTATTGGTAAATCGGTGACAGTTCTTCCTGACTGTAAAGGAATGTATCCTGTTTTAGAATCAGTATAACCTGCATTTCTCCACCATGGACTTGAATAGGTTGTAAACACCTTAAATAATGGTCTTGGAGTTACACTGGCGATAAGCGATTGTATTTCTTGTAATTTTGGAGAAGTATTTGTCAATAAATCTAATGAGCGACGCGGCATTGCCAATATCAACTGTTTTGCCTCAATAATTGAGCCATCTATACTAAGCTCAAATACATTATTTTTGAATTCAAATCCTTCTAGTTTAGCATTTAATCTTACTTCGCCACCATCTTTCTTGAAGAAGTTTGCTAAAGAAATTGGAACTTGTTGAAATCCATTTTTAAATCCTTTATAGACTGGTTTAATGCCAAAATCAGACAGATACCACGGAATTGCATCTGCAGCATTCCAATTGACCAATGTTGAGTTGTATCCACCAGAATCAATACTAAATTGATATGCTTCTCCACTAATTACACGGTAAAGCAGGTTCCAAAATCCTAAAGTATAAAGAGGAGCTCCTTCAAAAGTGGCTTCATGGCACATTTTCAAACGTTGTTCCTCTGTCAAATCAGTATTTGTAATACCTGGAACTATTTGTTCAATCGCATTTACAATAATTGTTCCTGATGTATTTCCTTTTTCTAAAAAAGATAATTTATACGGTACTTTATCAGGATCATTTGTAAAGTCGAATAAACGCAGGTGTTCCCCACGTAAATAAGCTATATTTTGTGGCTGATCTACTGGAAAATCATATAACTCTATTTGATCTTCACCTGATAATATTTCGTTTATGTCTTGTATTAATTGTACAATTAATTTCTGAGTATTTTCGAGAATTCGCATTCCGCCTAATTCTGCCACCATATCAGGAATTCCAGGAGGAATTACTGATAGCAAACGTCCTCCGATATGATCTCCTCCTTCAAAAAGAACAATCTTCTTGTTCGGATATTTTGTTTTAAGTTTCCATGCGCTATATACGCCAGAAACACCTCCACCAACTATGGCGATATCAATTTTTTCGTTTTCCATTTTTTTTATATTTATGCTGCCTTTGCAACGATTATTTATTTAAAAAAGAGAGGGTAGATTAAAACTTATATTTTCATTTACTGAGAATTCACCGGTTTTAAGTGATCCGTTTTTTACAGATGATTTTTTTATCAATGCATCTTGATAAAAAATATTTAGTGGCGGCTGTAATGCATATCGCTTATCAACGGTAAAAGTGTCTCCGTTTGATTTTATTACTAATGGCGGCGTATTCGAAGCAATACGCATATCTAAGATATAAGAAGTATCTGTATTTAAAACATGGTTTATTCCTCTTTCAACAGCTTCTTTTACTTTATCTGCTGTAAGCACGATTTCTCCGTGTTCACCACCAAATGCTTTAGCTAAACTTACAAAATCCAATTTAGGTCTTTCCAATTTTAAATAATCAGGATCCATTGTTTTTGGTTTCCAACCATAACCTGGAGCATTTCCATAAGCAGCTACAACTTGTTGCAAGCCTAATTGTAAGGTATGATATTCCTGATTATTGGTAATTATATATAAAATTGGTAATTTTTCGTGGGCAGCTGTCCACCAAGTTTGTGGGTAAAATAAAGAGGATCCGTCACCTACAGCATTGATAACTAATTTGGTTCCTATACCTTGTGAAGTTTTATCTTCTAATTTAATTCCTAGTGAAGCTGGCATTGACCATCCTAAAGAGCCACCTGCTACGCAATAATAGCTAATAGGTTTTGCTCCTTTAGTTCCTAAGGGAAGATAATATTGGAATGGAGCTCCATCCGATACAGCCTCATGCACATATACATAATTATTGGCTAACTTGCGGGATTCTATCGCTTCTTTTAATGCTTTAGCTATTACAACAGCCCAAATATCTGGCTCTTTCATAGCGTTTTTATAATAAACATCCCATTGCTCAGCACGTGAAATATCTAGAGCCTTCAATTTTTTATTTCTTATATCAGCCCCTTTTGGTTTTTGCTGCTTTACATATTCGTTTAACAAAGGTAATGTTGCTTTAATATCTCCTAAAATAGCAGTTTCGCCATAAAAATTCTTAGCAATATCCCAAGTATTGTTAGTTAGATAAGCCAATTTTACATCTTCAGGGATAAGTGCTCCATCTGAGTATTTAAATACAGCAACTTGAGCCTGAGCACCAAAACCTATCAAAAAAGCAACATCATGGTCTTTAAAAACTCCTTGAACTCCTGCTTGGCTTCCAGGCAGCTCTCCTTGCCAGTGACAATCGTCGTTGGGAAAATTAGCAACACTACTAAACGATTGTAGCACTACAGGAGCACCAATTAATTCTGCTAATTGCTGAATTTCTTCCCATGCATCTGCATAGCCAACAGCATCACCAGCAACAATAAGTGGATTTTTAGCATTGGCCAATAAACGAGCCGTTTTTTTTATAGATTCTTCATCACCAGTAAAATGTGGAGAAATACGAGTTACTCCCTTTATTTTTTTGTTTTCCTCAATGGCTACCATTGTAAATTCCCATGGTATAGAAATAAATACAGGACCATTTGGTGGTGCCATAGCTTCTTTAAAAGCTCTTTGTAATACTAGCGGTATTTCCTCGGCTGTACGAACTTCATGCGCCCATTTAGTATATTGTTTAGCCAAGTCTACTAAGTTTGATGCTAATAATGGTTCCTGAGTAACTAATTCATTTTGTTGCTGACAACAAAGAATCACCAACGGCATTTGTGAACGATGAGCATTAAAAAGATTACCAATACTATGTGCAATTCCAGGTGTTACGTGTACAATAAGTACTCCAGGTTTCCCAGTCATTCGAGCAGACCCCATAGCAGCACCAATAGCAATATTTTCATGTAGGCATTCAATATACTTAACTCCATTATCAGGATAAGATGTCCCGTCTATTAGTGGGATTTCGTTCGGTTCCAGGAACACCAAATATATATTGGATTCCTAAATCTTTTAGAATATCAAATAGATAATCTCTTGTCCAACGAGTAGGTGGTGCAACAACTTCTTTTTTCATGTCTTTAGATTTTGATAGGGCAATTATTACACTAAATGTGTAATAACTCTATCAAAGGTAAAAACAAGCTATTATAAAAAATTAAGTATAAATACGTGTTTTACAAAACATAACAGAATAAAAATATAACTCAGATAGAAATAAAATCCCCTTATTTATTTCTTTAACAAAGAGAAGATAGAGTGGAGAGTTGGAAACAACTCCTTATTCTTCGACTCCAAAGAATGACAGATTGTATGATTTTATCTAAGGGTAAGTGCACCCAGAATTTCTTCAGACATGAATGGTCCTCCAGGATATTTTGCAGTATAATCAAGATTTAACCACACTTGCCCACGTTCATCAATATGATAATGTAAGGTTTTGTCATAGCTTTCTTTTACAAATAAGACATTTTTAACGAGATAGTTTACTTTTTCTAAATCAAGTAAAGATCCAATTAATATTTCTGGATAAATATGTCCTTTGGTATGTATAAGCCTTGGGGTACCACCAATAGAACGTATTGCTGCTGCCATTAAAATAGAATGATCATCACAATCACCTGAGAAATACATTAATGATTCACTTGCAGTAGCAATATAATCACCTTCTTTGGGATCATTTACATAATTCCATCGGCTATTAATTTCTTTGAAAACAGCAAAACATTGTATTATGGTTCTGTAGTCTGAATACCCTTTAACATTTTTGAAATGCTTAGTTGTAGCCATTATAGCAAAATTCCTCACTTTAGGATTTTGATATTCAATTGCATTAATAATTTTTGATTTATTGGGAAACGGAAGCAATTTAGCAACAATAATATCTTGTGGATAGGGATTGTCAGACATGGTGTAGATTATAGCATTATAATCTTCAGCAACTTCACCAAAACCATAATTACCCAAAGCGGTTCCGTAAAATAAAACCAGGAGATATAAAACGATACAAATAATAATAATCGTTTTTAATTTCATTAAAAGGAAATACAGTCCAACAAGAACAAAAATAAAGAGTAAAACCCGATCAAAATTAAAAGGCCAATTAAAGTCTATTAAATTTTGGTGCATTATGATAAAAGTAGGAAGCGTGATTAAAAAACTCAATAGCATAATAATAACCTCGTTCCATGGTGATTTTACCTGAAGGCTACTTTTAAGTTTATTTAAATCAATTTTTCTATTTTTTATCATAATGCCCAAAAGCAAATTTTAAAGAAATTTTACTGTTTCTACAAAAGTACTTTTTTTATCAATAATACCCAGTTCAAATAACTGATTTTGGATTTTATTAAATGTTTTTTCATTCAATGGTTTTTGCGACCATTGAGTCAATTTTAACCATTCTTGAATATCTTCAACCTTTTGTTTAAATGATTCCGATAAAGTTCTGTCAATGCTTGGAATAGACTTAAAATCTTCGGTTGTAGCATTAATAATTTCAAGAATAGAAGTAATTATAGTTGGCTCATTTTTTAATACTTCATCTCGCACAGCAATTACAAATGATGGCCATGGAGTAGGGCAGTCTGTAATGCGTCTGAAAATTCCTTTGTCAACTAATGGTTTTGTCATAAAACGTTCCCACATAAAGTAATCAGCAGTTTTATTAGTCAAAGCTTCAACAGCACCATCAATAGTGTTTACAATTTCAAATTCTAGATTATCTGTTTTCCAACCCTGATTATTTGCATTTACATAAGCCATTAATTGAGAACCTGAACCCAAGCGTGAAATAGCCACTTTTTTGCTTTCTAAATCACTTATGGTTTTATAATCTGATTCTGCGGCAACATGTATTCCCCAAATTAAAGGTGACTGTACATATACCTGTACAATTTTACTTGGATTTCCAGCCACAATATCTTTTACAATTCCTTCGGTCAATATTACAGCGATATCGGTTTCACCATCTCGAAGCATTTGACACATTTTCCCTGTTCCTTCAGGAACATCGGTCCATTGCAAATCGATTCCTTCAGCTTCAAATTCTCCATTTTCAATGCATAAATGCCATGGTAAATTAAAATGTTCCGGAACACCAGCTATTTTTACAGTTTTCATTTTTAGACTTCTTTGTAATTAGATTTTAGACTTCTTAGACTTGTTAGATTTGTTAGATTTTAGAAAATTTATTCTGCTTTTAATGGAGAAATAATAATACGGAAACCATCTGGATCAAGAAACATTTTTCCGTTTCCATCCAAATTCCAATATGGATTTTTTGCCGTTATAAATGATATGCCATTATTTAGAATATTAATTACTAATCTATTATATTCTAAAATTGTTTCAGGATATAGCACTATAACATCGTCTTCATCTGAAGTATGATTGGCTTTATCATTTGACTTTGTAAATTCAAAATGCCAGCCTAAATCAGGTTTTCCAATAAAAGCGCCATCATAATTGTTATGATTTTCAAAACCACCTAGTCTTTCTAATCCCAAAATATTGATATAGAAATTTACTAATTTTCCCAAATCATTCGTATGGCGTGATACTCTTAGTGTCATGCTATTTTTTTATTTGATTAATATGGTGTTCTAAATGCTCAACATAATCTTTCATTAAAAAATCCAGATTAATGATTGAACCATCGCTTAATAAGATTTGATAATCTAATGCTTTTTCATCAACAGATTTAAACAATCTAATAATTTGCTTATTTATCGAGTACCAAAGCTGTATTAACTCTCCCGTATCCATAGTTTGATATTGGTTAATGCTAACCAAATCATTCTGATTGTATGGTCTGTGATGATAAGGCTTTGGCAGATAATTTATCTCTGTAAAACGAACTAAATTATGTATAGATGAATCTACAAGATGTCCTAAAATTTCTTTTTTGACCATTTTTCAGGAGGTTTATTCTCTAAAGTTTCTTTGTCTAAAAATTTTAAATATTCGGAATTTTCATGAAGCAATTTTTCAAACTTGTAGATTGCATTTTGCATATTAGTTTGTCGTTAATTTGTTTAAAGTGTATTTAATCAATTCATCGACAGCCTTATAAGGATCTTCGCTAAAAGTTCCCGAAGCACGATTAGCAATAATAGCATTTAAAGATAAAGCATTATGTCCTAATAGTGCCGAAAGTCCGTAAATAGCAGCCGTTTCCATTTCTAAGTTTGTAATTCGATTGTCATTAAAAGTAAAATTATCCATTTTAGCATTTAACTCCTCATCTTGAATGTTTAAACGCAAAACGCGACCTTGTGGACCATAAAAACCACCTGCAGTTGCTGTAATTCCTTTATGTATTTTATCACTCTCAATAAGTTTTTCTAATTTCTCAGAACATGCAATTACATACGGTTTTCCCTTACGAATATCCCAATTGGTATGATTTATAAAAGCTTCTTCGATAGCAGCATTTGAAACTTCATCAATTAAATAAGAGCGAAGCATATTATCAAGCCCTAGACCAAATGTTGACATTACAAAGCTATCTACAGGAATATCGGCTTGTAGTGAACCTGAATTTCCGATTCGGATAATATTTAATGAAGTTAAGTTTTCTTTTGGCATACGAGTTTCTAAATCAATATTTACCAAAGCATCTAATTCATTGACAACAATATCTATATTGTCTGGACCAATTCCAGTAGACATTACTGTAATTCTTTTTCCTTTATAGATTCCAGTTTGAGTTTTAAATTCTCTTTTTTGAGTAGAAAACTCGATACTGTCCAAAAACTGCGTTATTTTTTCAACACGATTTTGATCGCCTACAAAAATAATATCATTTGCAATATGTTCTGGACGAAGATTTAAATGATAGACGCTTCCGTCTGGATTTAGTATTAATTCTGATGATTGTATCATTGTTTATATTTTTAAGGTTCTGTAAAGGCGCACCACAGTACGTCTTTTTATTTGTATTTGGGTTCAAAGGGGGGTGGATGCGTCTTCTTTTTGATTTAACCGCAAAGGGAGGAAAAATTCATCCTAGTTCTTCATAAACGCAAGGTTCAAAAAGAAAAAATTAGGGCTTAAATTTTCAACCTAAAAACTATTTTATCAAGACTGATCACTGAAACTGAAAACTAGCCGCCCACACGTTTTACTTTAAATCCTTTTGCTTTTAGTATTTCCATTATTTTATCGCGGTAATCACCTTGTATAATAATAGAATCATCTTTAAAAGTTCCGCCAACACTTAATTTGGTTTTAATTTCTTTGGCTAGGATTTTAAAATCTTCATCGGTTCCTTCATAACCTTCGATAATTGTTGTGGCTTTCCCTTTTCGTTTTTCATATTTACAAATCATAGGTTCTTTTTGGATAAAAAGCGTATGATCTTCTGGAACCACAATTTCGTCAGGAGATACTTGGTGATCTGGGAATAGATTTTTTAGTTGGTCTTGTAAGTCCATTAGTATTATATTTTTTGAACGCGGATGACGCGGATTTTATTTTTTGGGTCTCTAGTTTTACGTGTTTTGTGTTTTAGACGCTGATAAGACAGATTCTTTATTTTCGATTGTTTTGATATACTTTTCTAATGAATTCAGGTTTTTTTCCAAAATTTAAAAGAAGCCCAACTTCACAGTGCGTTGCTTTTAAATAATTTATTAATTGAAATTCATTTGCTTCTACTAAATATTCTTGTGCTTTTAATTCTAATATCACTAAATCATTTGCAACTATGTCGGCTATATATTCTCCAACCACAATTTCTTTATAATAAACTTTTATTTTCTTTTGTGTTTCTACTTTAAAACCATTTAATTTAAGTTCATAGAATAAAGAATTCTGATATACTCTTTCAAGGAAACCATAGCCCAGTTCATTATAAACATCAAAAAAAACTTTTAAAACTGATTTTGTTAATTCTCTATGTAAAATGCTACTCATAATATATTTTTAAATACTGATATTACGAAATTTTTCTCTATTCTGAAAACTTTAAAAAATCCGCGTCATCCGCGTTCAACATTTTACATCGCACAACTAATTAAGAGCAAAATTATAAAAGCTATATAAATGATATTCTAGTTTCATAAAGCAAAAAGACATTAAGTATAAACTCAATGTCTTTTTATAATTAGGTAAATTTAAAGATTATTTTTTGATTAAACCCAAATCTACCAAACGTTCGTATAAATATTCTCCAGCTGTAATATCCTCGAATTTTTTAGGATTCTCGGCATCAATGCAGTTTTCTAAACAATCCAGACGCATATCGCTTACTGGGTGCATAAAAAACGGAACAGAATAACGAGATGTTCCCCATAACTCTCTTGGTGGATTAACTACTTGGTGAATAGTCGATTTTAGTCTGTTGTTGGTATGACGCGAAAGCATATCACCAACATTAATTACCAATTGATCATCTTCAGCAATGGCATCAATCCATTCTCCATCATGATTTTGAACCTGTAATCCTTTTCCTTGTGCTCCCATTAATAAGGTAATAAGGTTAATATCACCGTGAGCAGCAGCACGAATTGCATCTTTAGGTTCCAATGTAATTGGCGGGTAGTGAATAGGACGTAAGATTGAATTTCCGTCTTTGGCATATTTGTCAAAGTAAAATTCATCTAATCCAAGGTGTAATGCTAGAGCTCTTAAAACATAAACTCCAGTTTTTTCAAGCATTTGGTATGCTTCTTTACCAACTGCATTAAAATTAGGCAATTCTGTTACTTCAACATTTTCTGGGTATTCTGAAGCATACTTAGAGTTTTCACTCACATACTGACCAAAATGCCAGAATTCTTTTAAGTCACCTTCTTTTCTTCCTTTGGCGTGTTCTGTACCAAAAGAAACATAACCTCTCTGACCTCCAATACCTGGAATTTCATAATTATGTTTAGATTCTATTGGCAATGCGAAAAATTTTCTAATTTCGCCATAAACTTCGTCAACTAACTGATCATCTAAAAAATGACCTTTTAGGGCAACGAAGCCAATGTTTTCAAATGCATTTCCGATTTCATTTACAAATTTTTGTTTACGTTCCGGGTTGTCCGAAAGGAAATCACGTAAGTCTACACTAGGAATGTTTTGCATACTTTACATATTTATTGATAACTTGATAGGGCTAGAAACCATATCTTAGAGCAAATGTAAAACTAATTTGTTATTTTTATTTCAACAAATGCTAATAATTAATAATTATATAACAAAATATAACCAAGTTGTTATAATTTTACAACATTCATTGACTAAATAATAAACCAAAAAATGATTTTTGACAGAAAAGAACTTACCAACGAACAGCTTTTAGATTTATACAAAAGATTATTAAAGCCAAGATTGATAGAAGAGAAAATGCTCATCTTAATCCGCCAGGGAAAAGTATCTAAATGGTTTTCCGGAATAGGGCAAGAAGCTATATCGGTAGGAGTTACAGCCGTTTTAGACTACTGATGAATACATCTTACCAATGCATCGAAATCTGGGTGTTTTTACAGGAAGAGATATCCCATTATACCGTCTTTTTTCACAATGGCAAGGAAAAGCAAATGGTTTTACGAAAGGCCGTGACAGAAGTTTTCACTTCGGAACACAGAATACAAGATTATTGGAATGATTTCGCACTTAGGTCCTCAATTAGGAGTTGCCGACGGAATTGCCTTAGCCAATAAATTAAAAAAGAACAATAAAATAACTGCAGTTTTTACAGGAGAAGGAGCAACAAGTGAAGGAGATTTTCATGAAGCATTAAACATTGCTGCTGTTTGGGAATTACCTGTAATGTTTGTCATCGAATATATGGATATGGACTTTCGACTCCTACAAACGAACAGTATCGCTGTGAAAACTTGGCCGACAAAGGAGTTGGTTATGGTATAGAAAGCCATATTATTGATGGAAATAATATTCTGGAAGTTTTTAATCTTTTATCGGAATTAAAACTTTCGATGATAGAGAAACCAAGACCTGTTTTATTAGAGTTTAAAACATTTAGAATGCGTGGACATGAGGAGGCGAGTGGTACAAAATATGTTCCACAAGACTTAATGGATATGTGGGCGGCAAAAATCCTGTAAATAATTATAAAAAGTATCTGACAGAGATAGGAGTACTAACTACAGAATATGATGAAGAATTGCATGCTGAGATTAAGAAAGACATCGACGACAGCTTAGTCATTGCAAATGATGAACCAGAAATTGAAGCTTCTTATGAAGAAGAACTAAATGATGTTTACAAACCTTATAACTATAAAGAGATTACACCAGACTTGGAAACCAAAAACATTCGATTTATAGATGCTATTTCGTCAAGTTTGAATTTATCAATGCAACTCCATACCAATTTAGTTATTATGGGGCAAGACATTGCTGAATATGGCGGTGCTTTCAAAATAACCGATGGATTCGTAGAAATATTTGGTAAAGATCGTGTGCGGAATACACCAATTTGCGAGAGTGCCGTAGTTTCAACAGGAATGGGACTTTCTATAAATGGCTACAAAGCAATTGTTGAGATGCAATTCGCTGATTTTGTTTCAACAGGATTCAATCCAATTGTAAATTTATTAGCAAAATCACATTACCGATGGTTAGAAAAAGCCGATGTAGTAGTTCGAATGCCTTGCGGTGGTGGTACTCAAGCCGGACCTTTTCATTCACAAACCAATGAAGCTTGGTTCACAAAAACTCCTGGTTTAAAAGTCGTTTATCCTGCTTTTCCTTATGATGCCAAGGGTTTATTGAATGAATCTATTAATGATCCAAATCCAGTTTTATTCTTTGAACACAAACAATTATATCGAAGCGTTTATCAAGATGTACCTACAGATTATTATACAATTCCATTAGGAAAAGCAGCTTTATTAAAAAAGGAAATGATGTTACAATTATTGCTTTTGGAGCTCCGGTACATTGGGCCTTAGAAACTCTTGCTAAAAATCCTGAAATTTCAGCAGATTTACTAGATTTAAGAACGTTACAACCTTTAGATACTGAAGCTATTTACGAATCGGTTAAGAAAACTGGACGTGTAATTATCTATCAGGAAGATTCTCTTTTTGGAGGTATTGCAAGTGATATTTCGGCTTTAATTATGGAAAATTGTTTTAAACATCTTGATGCTCCAGTAAGACGTGTTGCTAGTTTAGACTCACCAATTCCTTTTACAAAAGCTTTAGAAGACCAATATTTACCAAAAGGTAGATTTGAAAAAGAACTTTTAGATTTATTATCTTATTGATTTATTTAAAGGTTCTGAGGTGCTAAGTAACAAAGGATCCTGCTTAGGGTCAACAAGTTAAAAAAAAACACCTCATAGAGACACAAAAGAAAAATAGTCTATAAACTACTTTTCTTTGTGTCTTCACATTATTGTGAGAAATATATAATTTACAATCCCATTTAATAAAATAAAATAGCACACCATAAAGATCATTTTTTATCTTTAGCAGTTAAATAGGTTGTTGTATTGAAAAAACTTTTTATTCCTATTGTTATTGTTGCTTTACTTGTTTCCTGTAATAAAAATGCTAAATCAGGTGACGATAAAGCTACAAACGAAAAATTTGAGAAATATAAGGAAGGTTTTATTACCGACTTATGGAAACTAAATCCTGATTGGGCAGCAAGCCAAGGATACCATAAATATGATAGCATTTTGGTTATTCCAAATGCAGATAATCAAAAAAAACAAATAGCTTTTGCTAATTCTCAATTAGATTCATTAAAACAATATTCATTAGAAGGCCTTTCGGATAACAACAAAACTGATTTATACATGATTAAAAATCAGCTAGAAAGTACTCTTTTTAGTATAAATGAGCTTAAATCATCTGAATGGAATCCTTCATCATATAATGTTTGTGGCTCTTTTGCTGAAATATTAAATGGAAAATCTGATTCCCTAGATGTGAGATTGCGTAATTTTAATTTAAAAATGAATGGGATTCCTGCTTATTATGAAGCAGCCAAATCAAATATTAAAAACCCTACCAAAGAACATACTGCCCTTGCAATTGATCAAAATCTTGGTGGTGTTTCAGTTTTTAAAGAAGATTTAGCAGCCGCATTAAGCAAAAGCAAATTATCTGCAGAGAGAAAAAGAGCATAACAGACAAGGCTGCTATTTCAGCAAAAGCAATTGCTGATTATGCTAATTGGTTGAAAAATCTTGATAATAAAACACCTCGTTCTTTAGATTAGGTTCTGAGTTATATGCTAAAAAATTCAACTTTGATATTGAGTCAGGATATACTGCTGATGAAATTTATAAAATTGCTGTAAACCATAAAAATGATTTGCATGAGACAAGATGTTTCTTCTTGCCGATAAACTTTGGACAAAATACAAAGGTACAGATGCAAAACCAAAAGATAAGTTAGAGTTAATTAGACAAGTAATTGATAAAATTTCATTACAACATACAACCCCTGAAAAATTTCAATCAGAAATTGAAAAACAAATACCAGAGCTTGTTGCTTATGTAAAAGCTAAAGATTTACTTTATATAGATCCATCTAAACCACTTGTAGTTAGAAAAGAACCAGCTTATATGGCGGGTGTTGCAGGAGCATCAATATCGGCTCCCGGGCCCTTACGATAAAAACGCTAACACGTACTATAATGTTGGAAGTATGAACGGTTGGACAGCCGAGAATGCAGAAAGTTATTTAAGAGAATACAACAATTATATTTTGCAAATCTTAAATATTCACGAAGCTATTCCTGGACATTACACACAATTAGTTTATAGCAACCAATCGCCAAGTATCATAAAATCTATTTTAGGGAAATGGAGCAATGATTGAAGGTTGGGCAGTTTACACCGAGGTGCTGCCTCCCTAACAACAGGAGCATGTATTAACCTTAGCAATACAT
>NZ_JBXBAV010000170.1:0-32119 GCF_056783245.1 Flavobacterium sp. TC780
AAGGTTAATACATGCTCCTGTTGTTAGGGAGGCAGCACCTATACTCCCCATTACAATAATCTCAATTATGAGCATTGGCATAGTCATTAGTCCTGCCATGTAAAATTGGTTTACATTGGGAATGACATTAGCAAAGATATCGACCATTGAATACATTAGTACATACATCGAAATAAATGACAATACTATCATAAGGGCTAATTTTTTGTACATTTTAGAGTCCACCTCTTTTGAATGCAGCTGTGTTGCGTGTTCCATTTTCATATTTTTCATATTTAAAAATTATTTAGATTTAACGATTTCCCTGAACAAAACAAGTCTAAGGTCACTATAACACTGTATCGGCTTAAATGGCAATCTTTTTTTTTAAGCTCCTGTAGTTTTCAGTGTGATATTATAATAGCTTAATTATTTACTTACTTTTAAGTAATAATTGTAACTCTTCAATCTGATTTTTTAATTTTTCAGTACCCTTCATTTTTTTCTGTTCAGCAATTGTTAAGGCTTTTTTTGCAGCCTCAATGGCATTGGGATAATCCTTCAGTTCTAAAGATACTTTCTGTCTTAATGTGGGATAATAAAAATTTTCCGGATATGAATATTCAGCCTCAGGAGTTAACAGGATACTACTTGGTTATTTGCTCTTCCCGTGGCCGAGTAATAATTTGCTGCCTGAAACAATAAAGTAGCATTTTGATTTTTCTCTTTAATAATATAGTTGTCGATTGGGGTTAAAATTTCTTTGTCAGCTTTGCTTTTCATCGGTATTTTAACCATCGTATTTTCCATTCTATTTAAGAAAACCTTCCCCTTTACTATTGATGTCATTTAATTCTATGGTAAAAGTTTCGTAGAAATTAGCTGTTTTTTCTGTGGAAACCGTAAAACGCATGACATCTTTTTTCTCATCATAACCAGTTTCGCCATGTAAAGTGACATCACTATTTATAATGATAGTCCACTCATTCTTTGACGGAATTGAAAACATAGAGTAGGTTCCTGCTTTTAAAATACTATTTCCAAAGGTGATATCCTCATCAGTACTGATGGTAGTACAGTCACTGGCGCCTGTTCTCCAGAGTTTGGAATAGGGTACCAATTCGCCAAATATTTTTCGCCCTCTTGCTAAGGGCCTATTGTAAGCCACTTTTACTGTTGAACTTCCTATTTCTTGTTGAAAAGATGCTGAAGGGCTTGCAGAAGTAAGTTTGATTTGGACTTTTTCCTGTGCAGAAATTGATAATGATTGTATAATAATGAAGCTTAGCAGAAATATTTTTTTCATAGTTTTTTAATTTTAATTTTAAATTGATATTGATATTTTTTCCATTATTGAATGGTCGGTTCCAAATTTACAGATAGCATCACAATTTGCTTTTAATTCAGAGAACAGGATATATTTTATATTCATTTTCGAGTTTTTTATAACGGGCCTATTTAGCTGGAGCACTACATCCTTTTCCCGGTTATTGGGAATAATAATATAAAAAACTTCCCCTCCCCTTGAGATACTGAAGTACAGGTCAGACAAGCGCAGTATACCCGAGTAGATACTAGTGCTCTTTTCTACTTCAAAGGCGCCTATAATTTTGTTTGTGCCTTTTTCAAACCAGAGCACATCAATTAGCCTGATGGTATTTTGAGTATCCTTGTCGGTAGGCAACTCAGGGAATTTTTCCAGTGAAATAAAGGAGAAGTTTTGTCCACTAAACGATTTGTTTTTATCATTGCTTGCCGGTGTAACATCGAAACCTAGAGAAACACCTATTTTTAGCAGGTGGTATTGCATCTCACTGTGCAGATTTTCCTCCAGTTTTTCTTCGAGTATTTCTTTTTGACGCTTGTGTACGTTTCTTTCGAATCTTGAACGTTCTGCCTCGCTTAAATATTCATCGTTACCGATTAGCATTTTCTGGGTTCCAATTTCAAAACACAACCCTGCAATGGCACCTAAATCATTTGACAGCTGAGATTTATGCAAAGCGTTAGTTTCCATCAAAGTTTCTCTTATTTTAAGATATTCTGTCCAGCTTCCCAATTTCTTTTTGTCTTTAAAAAGAAAATTAAAACCATTGAGAATAGCAGTGTTGAATGGCGGAAACCATGTTGGGTGTATGAAATATAAAATACTGGCAACCGCCGGTCCTAAGCCTTTAATTTTTAATTCATCGAGTTTTATGATTTCTTTTACAACCTGTTCTTCAGATTTGGCATTGATACAATTTTCTAGGAATTGACCGAAAGCCAATTTATTGTTTTGATTTTCATAGATGTCGGGAATGCGCAATTTGGGCTTCCAATAAAACGGATGGCAAAGTCCCTGTAAAGATTTGTTTTTGTTCGGCAATGCAACTCAGAACAAATTCTTAAGCTGCTTTCTTTAAAATCATTAGGAAAGGTTTTCTTTTTAATATCCTCAATGACTTGTAAAACACCGCGTCTTATAGTCCGAAATGCCTTTAGCCGTTGGTTGTTATCTATAAACCAGGTATTGTAGACACTTTCGTTATCGTTTTTATACTGCAGAATAATTTGTCCTAGATTGGTCATTTGTTTTTATAATAAATTATTATTCTTTAGAGTTTTAAGCTTCTCAATCGCAATGCATTGACAATAACAGATACCGAACTAAAACTCATTGCAAGGGCAGCAATCATAGGAGAAAGTAATATTCCGAAAAACGGATATAAAACTCCCGCAGCAACTGGTACACCTAAGACATTATAAATAAAAGCAAAGAATAGGTTTTGCTTGATGTTGCTCATTACAGCGTGGCTCAAATTTTTTGCTTTTACAATTCCTTGCAAATCTCCTTTTACCAAAGTAATCTTGGCACTTTCTATCGCGACATCTGTTCCTGTTCCCATCGCAATGCCAATGTCCGATTGTGCCAAAGCTGGCGCATCGTTTATACCATCTCCTGCCATAGCAACAACTTTTCCTTCAACTTGTAATTTCTCTATTACTTTTAATTTGTCTTCCGGTAAACAACCTGCTTGGAAAGAGGTTAAATGCAACTCGTCGGCAACCGCTTTGGCAGTATTTACATTATCTCCCGTAAGCATAATTACTTCAACTCCTTGACGCATTAATTCTTTTATAGCAGCAGCACTGGTTTCTTTTATAGCATCGGTTATCGTTACAAATCCCACTACGTTCTTATCTACAGCGATATAAGAAACTGTTTTTCCCTAATTTTTGTTCGGCAATAATTTTCTCTTCAATTGTGGCAGAAATAGCTACGCCTACTTGCTCCATTAATTTTTTATTCCCTAATGCGATCTTTTTATCAATAGCAGTTCCAATAACTCCTTTTCCTGCAATATTTTCAAAATCATCGATTTTCGTTAAAGAGACATTTTTAGCTTTTGCAAATTTTACTACTGCTTGTGCCAAAGGATGTTCACTATACTGATTTAAAGATGCAATGAATTGCAGCAGTTCATCTTCTGAATATTGTAATGCAACAATTTTTTCTACCGAAGGTTTCCCTTCTGTAATTGTTCCTGTTTTATCAGTAATCAGAACATTTACCTTATCCATTTTTTCTAAAGCTTCAGCATTTTTTATCAGAATTCCCGATTGAGCGCCTTTTCCAACTCCTACCATTACAGACATGGGCGTTGCCAATCCTAAAGCACAAGGACAGGCAATAATTAATACCGCAATGGCATTTATAAACCCATAGACCAATGCCGGTTGTATGAAATTTTGCCCAGATGAAAAAGGTAAGAATAGAAATTAAAACAACAATTGGTACAAAATATTTAGCAACACTATCGGCTAGTTTTTGAATTGGTGCTCTGGAACGACTAGCATTATTAACCATTTGTATAATTTGCGAAAGCAAGGTTTCCGAACCAACTTTTTCGGCAATCATTATAAATGATTTGTTTCCGTTTATAGTTCCTGAAGACACCATATCGCCTATTTTTTTATCTACAGGAATTGGTTCACCTGTAATCATCGATTCGTCTATTGTACTTTCACCATCGGTTATTTTCCCATCCACAGGAATTTTATCTCCGGGTTTTACCCGTAATAAATTACCTTTTTTTATATCATGGATTGAGATTACTTTATCACCGCCATCAATTACCAAAGTAGCTTCGGTAGGAGCCAATTTCAATAATTCTTTTATAGCACCACTGGTTTGACTGTGCGCCCTGGCTTCAAGCAATTGTCCTAACAAAACCAAAGTTAGAATAACTGTTGTAGCCTCGAAGTACAATAGTACTGTTCCGTGCTGGGTCTTAAATTCACTTGGAAAAATGTCTGGAAAAAACATTCCAACTAAACTAAATAAAAATGCCACTCCTGTACCAATTCCGATAAGGGTAAACATATTCAAGTTCCATGTGATTATTGATTTCCATGCTCGTACAAAAAACACCCAGCAGGCATAAAAGACAACAGGAAGTGATAAAATAAGCTGTACCCAATTCCATTTAGGCGCATCCATTAGTTGAAGTAGAGGATTGTTGTGTGCCATTTCTATCATTGCAATGGCGAAAATAGGAACTGTAAATACAACCGCTATTTTCATTTTCTTAACCAAGCCCTTATAAATCTTTTGGTCCTCGCTTTCACTTGGTTCCATTGGTACTAGATCCATCCCGCAAATAGGACATGAACCTGGCGCATTGGTTATAATTTCAGGATGCATAGAGCATGTGTATTGCTGAACCTGAACAGCGGCTGGTTCTTGTACCAGATGCATTCCGCATACAGGGCAATCGCCCGGTTTATCATACATTTTATCGCCTTCACAATGCATCGGGCAATAGTATTTTCCACCCGCAGCATTATGAGGAACAGCTAACTTTTTATGATCACGATCGTTAGCAGTACTACAGCATGATTTCTCTTCTGTTTTTTCTTGGGAATGAGTCGTGTGGGTCATTTCAATGGTGTACTTTCCAACCGCAGTCAATGCTTCCTGCAGTTGCTCGGTCGCAATATGTTTTTCCATTATAATGGTTGCCAATGGGGGATCTAGAGTGACATTTGCCTTTACTCCCTCCACAGCATTTAATGTTTTTTCTACTTTCGTACGACATCCATCGCAAGTCATTCCCGATATTGTATAGGTGTGTGTCATAAGGTTATTTTTTTACAGCTTAGAAGCGTTATTTACTTAATATATAGAAAGTTAGTGTTTTTTTTTAGTAAACCTGTAATTTTAATCTACTTAAAATGACTTGTTGTTCACCAGCTGTTACAGCCTATTGTTAAACACTGAAAAATAATTACAAATAGTTATGTATTTAGATTCTAATTATTTAATTATTTCTTTCACCTCACCACACTTGAGCATTTTTTCTCCAAAGTAAGGATTACGCACTTCTTTGGTAGAACTAATCCATACGGCTCCTTTATTGTCGAAAGCCATTGGACAATATTCCACGTATAGTTCAGCCTCGGCCATTCCTGCTTTTTTTAGCAAGGCAACCATTTCATTACTTAGTTTAGAATAAGCAGCCCGCTGCTTTTCAATATCAGGAGCTGAAACGATTGATGCAGCGCTTGCTGCAAGATTACTGCTGTTGCTAATTTCCCGTGCTCCCGCTTCAATCGCATTGGCCGCCAGTTTTGCTTCCGCGAGATTATCTTGGGTAAGGGCTACTGTTAAATGGGCATACTGGCTGTATATCGCGTTTAAGACATCATCATTTATCCTGATTTCGGCTTCCTTTGAAATTGGGACAGAAGTTTCACTATTCTTAGGATTCTCTTGCTTTTTGTTTTCATTATTACCGCAGGCAATAAGTAAGAAAATTGATAATATTGGGATTCCTATTTTGATTATTTTTTTCATCGTCTGTTGTGAGATTGGTTATTACATTTTCATTCCTGACATTGGGTTTTTGCCTTTCTTTAATATAAATTCACTGTACAGGAGATAGGCGCCAGATGCAACAACGACATCACCTTTTTTTAAGCCGCTAGTAATTTCGACTTCATCGAAGGTTTCCGAACCAATAGCCACCATTCTAGGCTGATATTTGCCTTTTCCAATTTCAATCCAAACATGTGTACCGCTTCCGTCTCTTATAACAGCATCCACAGGTATGGTCAATTTCATTTTCTGTTCTGAGGAAGGCAGTAAAACAATTGCCTGCTGACCTGCCTGCCATTGATTGTTTTGATTGGCAATAGTACCGCGCAGCTGTATTATCTGCTTGCTTGTTTGCAGGGCAGGATTTATAAAATCTACGGTCATTGTTTGGGGCTGATCTTCATAACCCGAGACTATAACTTTAACCTTTTGGCCGGTTTTAATTTTACCTGCATCGGCTGGATAAACATCAGCTTCGACCCATAAACGATTGTAATCTTCTAATTTCATAATAGAGGCTCCTTCTGCTACATATTGGCCTTCTGTAATGGAAAGTTCTGCAACTATTCCTGAGTTTGGAGAATAATAATCAACATAAGGGGATGCTTTTTGTTTTTTGAATAATTCATTAAGCTGGGCTTCGGACTGACCGTACAATAATAGTTTTTGTTTTGCAGCATTTTTTATTTGGGCAAAGCGTTTATCCTCGGCAAAGCTTGTGGCCTGTGCTGTGGCGATGAGGTACTCCTGTTGCAGGGCTGATAGCTGCTCTGAATATATTCTGTATAAAGGCTGGCCTTTTCGAACGGGAACACCAGTTTCTTTTACATACAACTCTTCAATCCTTCCTGCCACTCGGCTTGATATGTAAATAGTCTGCTCAGGGTCAGTAACCAAACGTCCATTGAGTCGGGAAGAATTTGAAAATTCATTTTCTCCGGCAGTTATTGTAGTCAAATTGGCTAGAGCTTGCTGGCTTGGCCCCAAGGTTAGAAAGTCCTGTGAGTTGTTTTTTTCGAAAGGCACTAAATCCATTCCACAGATTGGGCATGAGCCAGGACCATCTTTTACAATTTGCGGATGCATGGGACAGGTATAGGTTTGAACTTTTTCCTGACTGACTTTTTTTTCTTCTTTTTGGGCACATGCTGTAAATAGAAGTGGAAAAACCATTGCAATGAGCAAAATAGTACGAATTATTGATTTACTGTTCATGACTTAATTTTTTAATTTATTTTCTGAAGCTATCTTGATAAAACTCTCACTGTCTATCATATAGGCCGCATTGCCAGCAATACCCCAATCACTGATGTCTTGATCTATTAGGACCATTCCATCAGCATTGTTTTTCGTTTTAACTTCTCTGGGAACAAACACGTCTTTTTCTTTTTTGAAAACGATGGATTTATTTCCTAGATTGAGAACGGCACTTTGCGGGAGCCACCAGCCTTTGCTGACAATAGGAATGGTTGCAGTTACTAATTTTCCAGTTTGAAATTTATTATCCTGCAAATAAATCCTTGCTATAGTAAAGTTGCTTCCCTCTTTAAAGACGGGCTGAATGAGTCCGATAATACCAATATATACGGTTTGCTTATCTGATGGTTCATAAAACACCAATTTTTGTCCTTTTTTAATCTGGGGTGATACCGATGGATCAAAAGCAAACTCAGCGATAAGGTTTTTGTTGGTATAGATTGTAAAGAGTGATTGTCCAGCACCGATATATTGCCCTTCTCTTAGCATAATAGCAGAGGCAGCAGGGGTAGATGCGCTATTATTTGATGCTGCATTGCCACTTGAGCCCATAGCGCCCATGCCATCATCTGACACCGAGCTTTGAGGTGAAGCCGAAGGAGCTGCTGTAGAAGCGTTTGCTGTCGCAGTATTGTCTAAGATGTACCCGGTGGCATTACTGTAAACAGGAATGCGATAGGAAATTTTACCTGTCTTTAATACCTGTTGTATTTGTTTCTGCTGCATACCTAGCAGAGACAGTCTCTCTTTTGCTTTTTGAAGCATCGGATTGTTTGCATCAGATTGATAAATAAACAACAATTCTCTTTGCGCGGCAGCGAGGTCAGGTGAATAGATTTCCATGATTAGCTGTCCTTTTTTTACGGGCTGGTAATTGTACTTAATCAGCAGGCGCTCAATCCTTCCGCTTACCCTGCTGGAAATGCTGGTCTGCTCACGGGTATCGTAGGTAATAATTCCCTGCACCTGCAGAGAGAATATTTTAGTCCCTCCCTGCGGTTTTATGACAGATATATTAGAAACGACCTGTTCGTTGACGGGTTTTAAAAGGTGTTTTAGGCTGCTGTCTATAGCTGTTTCCGTACCAGGGGTATGTCTTGGAACCAATTCCATACCGCATATTGGGCAGCTGCCGGGCTTATCCTGAATAACTTCAGGATGCATCGGACAGGTATATTCCTGATTTGCACTATGCTGATGGGCTGGCTTACTGTTATGCTCGGTTTTCTTGTTACAGGCTGTCAATAATAATATCGAAACGAATAACAATGCGACTAACTTAGCGATAGAGTTCTTTTTCATAATCGACAATCATTTGATATAGTTTTAATTTTTCATCTAATAAGTTATTCTGCAGCATATTTAAAGCTTCCCAGGAATCAATTACTACAGGAATCTGCAGTTTGTTTTCCTGATAGTTCAAAAAGTTTACATCCAGGGACTTTTGCATAGAAGGGATAATTTTTGTTTCGAGTCCCTGAATCCTTTTTTGCATGGTCAGTATTTCATATTGCATACCATATAACATACCTTGGGTTTCCTGCAGCATGGCAGATTTCTCTTTCTCCATTGCCTGCACATTATACTGCATTGCTTTGGTATCTGATTTATACATTTTTGATGACCAGGGAGCAATAGGAATAGACATCATTGCCATTACCGAATAAGCTTTGGGCATCATTTTATCAAAAGAATTCATATGGTCAAACTGGATTTTAAAAGAGGGATTTTTCTCTGCTTTCATGGCCTCAATACTGAGCTGCATCGATTCAATCCCTGCATCCATCTTCTTAATATCACCACGCACTCCTGCAAGACTTGTGGTATCGTGCAAAGCAGGGTTAAAGACGGGGATAATACTCGTGTCTATGGCAAAATCAGCATTGCCGGGCTGGTTCATCAAGCTGTTGAGCCATGCTCTTGCTTTTGCGATTTCACCTTCCTGCATGCGGACCATATTTTTATTTTCTTCAATCCTTGCATCGATCTTGTATACATTACCCAATTGTGATTGGTTGTAGGGATAGCGCACTTCCTCAATCTTTTTCATGGTGAGCATTATCTTTTCGTTCTGATCCAAAACTTTCATTCGCTGCTCGGCCACCATCCAACTGTAATATAGTTGTTTGGCCTGTGCTTTATAATCGTTAAGCGTAATGGCACGGGTAGCGTTCTCAATGTTTCCTTGGGACTGGATGAATTTTTTCTTCTTGTTTAGCTTTCCTACATTGGGGATGTCCTGTTCAATTCTGAACATTAAAGATCCTTTGTCGCGGTCATCCATAACTTCCTGAAAAGGATAGGGGGTCATAAAGGTTCCCACACCCACCATTGGTGCCATCCATGCTGTTGCAGCATCGGCACTGTATTTATATCCTTCTGCCTTTAAACTATAGCTTTGCAGAAGCACATTTTTTTTATCAATCCTTTGAAGGATTGTATCGAGAGACAAGACCTGTTTGGTCTGGCTCAATAGCTGTAATGGCAGTAAAAGCAATAGTACTGCCAGTATTTTAATGTTTGACATCATGTACTTCGAGTTTGCCATATTTTCTTAGTTCATATTCTTTGGACATCAGGAAAATAAGCGGGGTTACTAATAAGATATGCACGGCAGAGGTAAATACGCCTCCAATCATAGGCAATACAATTGGTTTCATTACATCCATTCCAACACCATTGGACCACAGGACAGGTACCAATCCAAATAATGAGACGCAAACGGTCATTAGTTTTGGGCGCAATCGTTTTGCGGCGCCGTGTACCACATATTCCCTTAGATCCTCTTTAGTAATGGTTTCTCTTGAGTTTCCTTTGGCCTTGATAAGCTGTTCCATGGCATCATTGAGATAAATAACCATTACAATTCCGGTTTCCACGGCAATACCAAACAAGGCAATAAAACCTACAGCTACCGCCACTGATAGATTGACATCCCAGAAAAAAATTATATAGGCACCTCCAATTAAAGCAAAAGGAACTGTTATAAGACTTAAAAAGGCTTCTCTAAGGGAATTAAAGGCAAAATAGAGGGCGAAGAAAATAATAAGCAATACTAGCGGCGCAATGACTTTAAGAGTCTTTTCTCCGCTGATCAGGTTCTCATATTGTCCGCTCCATTCTATAAAGTACCCTTCAGGAAGTATGTTTTTGGCACTTTCTAATTTTTTCATCGCTTCCTGTACGGTTCCTCCCATATCACGATCACGTATATTGAACATGACTGCTCCGCGAAGGAGTGCATTTTCAGAACTGATCATTGGAGGACCGTCTACGAATTTAATATCAGCAACGGCAGATAATGGCACTTCTCCAAAGGTGGAAGACTGTAAGGGAATGCGTTTAATGCGTTCCACGCTATTTCTATAATCCTGTGCCATACGCACACTTATTGAAAAACGCTTCGTCCTTCAACAGTATTGCCAATGGATGCACCACCTAAAGCAAATTCCACCGTTTGGTTTACATCATCTACTGTTAATCCATATCGGGCCAATTCCTGGCGATTAACATCCACATCAAGGTATTTACCTCCGGTAATAGGATCTACAAATAAATCAGACACTCCTGGAGTTCCTTCTAAAGCCATTTTCACCCTTTCAGATACACGAGCAATGGTGTCGAGATTTTGTCCGTAGACTTTAATTCCTACGTCGGTACGAATTCCTGTTGCCAGCATATTGATTCGGTTGATAATGGGCTGTGTCCAACCGTTTACTACACCAGGTATCTGGAGTTTGGTATCGAGTTCCTTAATAATATCTTTTTTATCTATTCCTTCACGCCACTGTGATTTTGGTTTTAGCATGATAATGGTCTCAATCATGCTCATTGGGGAATTATCCGTAGCTGTGTTAGCTCGCCCTGCCTTTCCCAAAACACTTTCTACTTCAGGAATCGATTTGATTATTTTATCCTGTACCTGCAAAATGCGTTTGATTTCTCCATTAGATACATCAGGGAGGGTAACAGGCATGAATAAAATACTCTGCTCATCCAATGGAGGCATAAACTCCGTTCCCAGCCGCATTAATAATGGTATAGAAATCAATAATGCCAGAATATTGACTGCAAGAGTTGTTTTTCTCCATTTTAGAACCCAGCGTATAATTGGCTCATAACCTCTTTCCAAAAAGCGATTTACCGGATGTGAATCGGTTGGACGGAATTTCCCTTTCATAAAAAAAGAAATCAGTACCGGAGCTAATGTAAGTACCAACAGGGCATCCACAATCAGTATGAATGTTTTTGTATAGGCCAAAGGATGGAATAGTTTTCCTTCCTGTCCGGTAAGCATAAACACAGGCAAGAAAGAAGTAATTATAATTACAGTGGCAAAGAATACTCCACGAGAAACCTGCTTGCTGCTTTTCTCAATTATTTTGAGTCTTTCCTCTTCGGATATCCACTGTGGTTTTTTGCGAAATATATTTTTAATTCTTTTCATCAGAGTTTGTTTCATTTTTTTGTTCAGATTCCCATTGTGCATACCGTTGTGAGAGATGCTGGTAGGCATTTTCACTCATAATAATACCGTTGTCAACTATTACTCCAATGGCAAGTGCTATACCGGTAAGGGACATAATATTGGAGGATATGTCAAAGGCATTGAGCAGTATGAAACTTGCTGCAATTGTAATTGGTATCTGGATGATAATACTTAATGCACTACGCCAGTGAAAAAGAAAAATAATAACGATAAGGGACACTACAAGCATTTCTTCAATTAAGGTACGCTTCACCGAATCAATAGATTCTTTAATCAGATGTCCCCGGTCATATACAATATTGAATTTTACCCCTTTTGGAAGCCCTTTAGCAACTTCCTTCATTTTTTCTTTCACATTATCAATTACAGCATCTGCGTTTTCACCATAACGCATCACTACTATACCGCCAACGACTTTGCCAGTGCCATTATGATCAAAGATTCCTAATCGGGTTTCCCCGCTCATCTGAACAGTTCCTATATCGCTGACTTTTATAGGAATGCCATTTTGGTTTTTCAGTGGAATATCCTCAATCTCTTTGATGGATTTCAGATAACCGGATGTCTTAATGATATAGCCAATATCACTCATGTCGAATTTTCTTCCGCCGCTTTCATTATTATTGGCACGTACAGCACTTATAACCTCTGGGACAGACAGCTTATAATATAGCAGTTTGTTTGGATCAATGGTAACCTGGTATTCTTTTTGAAATCCTCCAAAAGAAGCAATTTCACTCACTCCGGGAACATTTTGCAAAGCAAACTTGACGTACCAGTCCTGTAGGGCTCTTTGTTCGCCAAGGTCAATACCGGGTGCCTCCAAAGTATACCAGAGTATATGCCCAACCCCAGTTCCATCGGGTCCTAATTGCGGGGCAACTCCTTTGGGCAGGGTGCTGCTAATAGTACTGAGCCTTTCCAGTACTCTTGATCTTGCCCAGTATACATCAACATCATCTTCAAAAATGACATAGATAAAACTCATACCAAACATGGAAGCAGCTCTTACATATTTAATTTTGGGCAATCCCTGAAGGTTGGTAACCAAGGGATAGGTGATCTGGTCTTCAACGAGCTGTGGAGCACGTCCCATCCATTCTGTAAATACGATTACCTGATTTTCAGATAAATCGGGAATAGCATCAATAGGATTTTTTTGAATAGAGATGATACCCCATACAAATATTCCTGCCGATAATAGTAAAACGATATAACGGTTTCGCAGCGACCATTCTATTAATTTGTGTACCATAGATTTAATTTATTTGTGCAAGACTATCGTTTACTTTTTCAATCCAATTGAGCAGTTGTTCTTTCTGAACATTATTCAGCACTGCATTTTTATGGATCAGCGTATAGGAAGCCAAAGGCATTTCGTTGGCTTTTATCTGCTTGGCAATTCGGTCTAATTTATTTTCCTGTTTTCGTTTGGAATAACTCCCCCACTGGCTAAAATTCAAATTTTCTTTACCCTTAGTAATATGCCCCTCCATGAAAGTACGTGCCGGCTGTATGTAGGAGTACCATGGATATTGCGTGTTGTTGCTGTGACAATCATAACAGGAAGTCTGAAGAATCGTTTGTACATTTTTGGGAATAGGATAGACTCTCGAAATGTGAATTGGTAAAACCTGCCCGTAATCGGAATTTCGGGCAGGCTGATACAATTGCATCAGTAGAAAAATAATTAACCCAATAAAAAGAATCTTTCTGATGAATCGTTTCATTTTACAATTGTTTTTTCATTGAACCGCAGGTAAGCATTTTGGAACCATAGTAAGGATTTTTTATCTCTTTTGTTTCACTAATCCAGATAGCTCCTTTCCCTCCATCATACATAGGACAAGAATCCTGGTATAGTGTTTTTGGAGCTCCAAAAGTCTTGATCAAATCATTTACGTCTTTACTCAGTAGGGCAAAATGCTCTCTTTGATGCTCAATATTGCCACCATTAGCCCCAATATGTTCTGCATGCTCTTTGGCGTCGTCGGCTATATCAAGATATGCTGCTTTGGATTTTGGATCTATCGATTTTATATTTACGCTTTTGAAAGTCGCATACAATGCTTTTCCAGCTTTAGCAGCTCCGTTGGTGTCATCTTTTGCAAGTGCATTTTTTAATGCTAAATAATTTGCTACAATTTGTTCAGTTGAAAATTTAGTCTCTGTTTTTTTACTTTGTGCATTACCAGAAACCATTACAAATACCATAACTATGGCTGAAAGAATTACATTTTTCATTTTTATTTAATTTTAATTGTTTAAAAAAAGGGTACTATTGATGTTTCTGAAAATATGTATATCAACTTACTTACATGAAAACACATATCATCAGTGACTATTTGGTTAAAGAACGGATCAAAGGGCAGTCTAAAAAATTAGATGCATTTTTTCCATTTCAATAAATTCGGAACATCAGTAGTCACCGGAACATTGATTGGTTATTATGTAAATAACCCGATATATTTATAAGTAAGTAGTTAACTGTCCTACAGTTCTTTTTTCATAGAACCACAGGTTAGCATTTTTTTTCCTTGATATGGATTCTTGATTTCCTTAGTTTCGCTTATCCAAATAGCTCCTTTCCCACCATCATACATAGGGCAAAAATCTTGATACAATTTTTGCTCTGATTTGAAAGATTTTATCAAATCATTCAAGTCTTTACTTAACATGGCAAAATGCTCTCTTTGGTGTTCGATATTTCCACCGTTAGCTCCAATATGTTCTGCGTGTTCTTTAGCATCATCAGCAATGTCAAGATATTCTGACTTTAATTTCGCATCTATTGAATTGGGATTTACATTATTAAAAATTGCATACAATGCTTGTCCGGCATTTGCAGCTCCTTTTGTATCATCTTTGGTTAATGCATTTTTTAAAGTTAGATAATTGCTCACAATTTCGTTTATAGAAAATGTTGCTTGAGCAGCTTGAGTTGTTTTTACCTCTGCACTTTTTTCAGTAATTTCCTTTACTGGCTCGGTTAATTCCATTCCGCATTTGGAACATTTGTCTCCTTTTTTTCCTGTAACTTCAGGATGCATGGAACAGGCGTACAATTGTGAATCATTCTGAGTGGTCCCGGAAGTAGCTTCAGGCGTTGTAGTTTCTTTGTTTTTTGAATTACAGGCTGCAAGTACAATTACCATTACAAGGGTTGAGAAAATTATTTTTTTCATTTTTTTTAGTTTTTGATCTCTTATAAATGTTGTTTTGTCCAACATTCTTTTATTTGAGTGTTATACGAATTATTCTTTTTTTGATTGTGCAAATTCAATCTCCAGTTGGCATTTTGAAGACCTTTTTAGGATAGGATTTACATTTTTAGCACCAACCCGTTGGGTTTTCGGCCTACATTAATGGTTTTAGAGACAGTGTGATTTGATACATTGACTACAGAGACTGTATTGGCTGTCTGATTGGTCACATATGCTGTATTGCCATCCGCTGTAAATGTTATTGCATGGGCACCAGCGCCAGTAGTAAATACACCTCCATGCATCCACATCATCATAGTCTGGTCCCAAGTCCAATAATGTACTTTTGCATTAACTGGATCGCTTACCCAAAGTTCTTTCTTACTACCATTATGAGACGCTATTCCAGGCATAAATCCTAAATCAATTGTTTGATCTACAGCATCCGTTGCCACATTGATTACCGAGATAGATTGCCCGTCTTCATTATCAACATACATTCTGGCATCACTTCCTGTCCAAGCACCCACAGGGTTGTTCCCTACAGCAACAGTGGCTGTAACTTGTTTGCTTGTCGTATTTATAACTGACACAGTATTATCATCTCCATTAGCAACATAAGCCTTAGTCCCGTCAGAAGAAAAGGTAAGCTCAGCAGGCATCATGCCCACTGCAATGGTATTTTTCAATGTGTATGTTAATGCATCATAAACCAGAACTTTTCCATTCATGTCCATTTGAGGTACCCAAATTTCTAAACCATTTGGACTGTAGATCGTGTTATGGTTCATCATTGGCAGGTTAATGTTTTTTACAGTTGTTCCATTGACGGCATCAATTACTAGGAGTTTACCTGTCATTCCTTCCATGCCGGCAGTATGACCGGCAGAGAAGTCCATTCCGGGCACGCCAATGGCCAGGTGATTAGAATGTAAAGAAATGTGGTGCGGCCACATGATCATATCGGTTCCGGTCCCCATAAGGCTGACGGTCTCTGTAACTTCATTGGTTGCCAATTTGATTACTGAAATTGTGCCGTCCTGACCATTGACCACATATGCGGCAGGATAGTTTATATTCAATTTTGGATCGGACATATTCATATCATCTGATTTACTGCAAGAAGACAGCCATAGGGTTCCTAAGATTAATGCTCCAAGGATTGAAGTACCTGTAATTATATTTTTCATTTTTGATTTGGGATTATTTGATTGTTTCTATAGTTGATCCACAGCTTAGCATCTGGGAACCGTAATACGGATTCTTGATACCACTTTCTTTGCTCAGCCAATTCGCATCAACCATTGGGCAATGATTATAATAAACTGGTTGTGGCTGATTGGTAGTTTTTATAAGATCATAAGTGTTTTTAGATAAGCTTTTAAAGGATTCTCTTTGTTTCTTAATATCCTGGGTTTCAGAAATGTTTTTTGCATCTGTAGCTAAACTTTTCATTACATTCATCCATGCAGTATGTTCTTTAGGTTTTAGGTTGTCCATTTTAACAGCATTGATTGCAGTAAGAAGCTCTTTAGATTTGATTGCAGTAGTCTTGGCATCTGTTTTCACTAAAGCATCTTTTAACTCAAAGTAGTTGTCGAAAATTGTTTTAAATGGACTGTCTTGTTGTGCATCTGGAAGAACTGCGGTTGTATGCTGGGAATGATCCATTTTCTCCATATCCATTTTTGATTCTTTGATTGGGACAGCCATCTTATTTGTTCTTTCATATTGGCAGCATTGTGGAAGTTTTGCATATGCTTCGGCAGGAGATAAGAATTGCTCACTGTCATATCCCGCTAAGGCAATTCGTTTAAGGATCTCATCCTGATTTGTTTTCTTCTGGTCGTAGGTAATGGCCGCAATTTTGGTGTTCTCATCCCAGTTTACCAAAGCAATATTTTTGATGTTTCCTGCTTTTTCAATAGCAGTTTTGCACATTAGACAATTACCATAAATTTTTGTGTTTACGGTTTTGGCATTTTTTATAGGTGCGCCATACACTATGACTGATAGCAATATTGTAATTGCCATCAATCCTTTTTGAATTGATTTCATTTTAAAATGTATTTAGAAGTGAATGTAGCCTTATGAGAAATAATTGTATATACGAGGTGTATAGACTATTATTCTATATAAGCGAAAAATTAAAATAAATGAAAAGCAAATGCCTTCCTTTTTTGACACACGTATGGCTATCAAAAAAGGTTTTTAGCTTATTTTAGGTATAAGCCAGATAGAATAGAAACCTGTTAAAATTGAGGTTTCTGAATTGTAGAATTTTTGTTTTTGAGAAAAAAGACTCAAAGTATTGTTTTTGAATTCTAGTTCGTTTAAAAAGGAGATACCTCCATTACAAACTGAAGCACACCCGCATGAAGCATGTCCACATTTATGACCGCATCCATCATGGTTTTCCTTTTTGGAATGACTGCCTTCTTCTGAGCAGCAATCCTCATTATGGGTTTTAGAAGTTTCCTTAGTACAGGAAGCTTTCTTTGAAAGATTTCCACATGCAAAAGTTGCCGTTGGCACTAGGAAGAGGCCAAGGGTAACAATTAATATAATGTAAAATCTTTTCATGAGAAGTAAATGTATACAACAAAGGTACTTATTATAAGTATAAGTTAAAATAAATTAAATGTTAAAGTTGTTAATTTTAAATACCGTTTATCAGCTCCACGGATAATTCCTGCCATGGTTAAAATGGCAGGATGATTAATTTATATTTTTTACAATGTAATCAAAGTTGCTTTGCTCATTATAATGTGCGTATTCTACCTCCGGAATAGCAAAAGGATCACAATGTAATACTAAATACGAAACAGTTCAATTTTAATAAGCATTAATCTTTAAATTAGTGTAACTGTACTTAATGTTTATCGAGATCTTGTAAGATTATTTTAGCACAGCATTTTGTTGAAATTTTAGGTATCTTTGACTAGATAGTAACCTGATTTAAGAAAGTTTGCGTAATGAAGATTAAAACAATAGAAATAGGAAATTTTAGGCTATTAAAGAAGGTTGTTCTTAGCTTAGAAGATTACACTACCGTCGTGGTAGGTAGAAACAATTCTGGAAAAACCTCATTAACCGAAATTTTCCGAAGGCTGATAGGGGATAAAAACCCAACTTTTTGCCTTTTTGATTTCAGTATTTCTTCTATCGAAGGTTTTAAATCTGCATTGCAGAAAAAGCTAAGCGGTGCAAATGATCAAGAAATTCGAGCTGATATTCCCTCAATTGAAATTAAAATTACAATTGAATATCCTATTGACGCTGAAGACTTGGGCGCACTAAGTGATTTTATTATCGATCTTAACGTAGCAAGTAACACTGCCGTTATCTTGGTTCAATACACTTTGAAAGATGGTAAATTAGATAACTTATTTGAAGGAACTACTGACGATAGTGCTGAAAGCATTGCGGCATTTCTTAAGTCATTACGAGAAAAAATTCCTAATCTTTTTGAAGCTAAGATATTTGCACAAGATCCAAATGATGAAACTAATGTTGCGGCAATGGATCACTCTAAATTTAAAGCCGTTATTGGAGCAGGTTTCATCAATGCACAGCGTGGCCTTGATGATGTGACACATTCAGAAAAGGACGTACTAGGTAAAGTATTGTCGCAACTTTTTAAAACATCAAAATCTGATTCAGCACCTGAAGACATGAAAGAAAAGTCAGAGGCACTGCAAGTTATTATAGATGAAATTCAAGAAAAAGTTGATACAGATTTTAATGGAAAACTTGACAAACTGCTTCCAGCGTTAGCACTATTTGGCTATCCTGTTTGGCCGACCCAAACCTAAGTACAGAAACGCGTCTCGACGTGTCAAACATCTTAGATAGTCATACCAAAATAAGATACAATCAGGGCGACAACCTATTCTTGCCAGAAACATATAATGGCCTTGGATCAAGAAATCTAATTTATATTTTGTTTCAATTATTTGAGTTTTTTCGTCAATATCAAAGTAGACCGGTTAGCAATAGTCTAGACATAATCTTTATTGAAGAGCCTGAAGCACACCTTCATCCACAGATGCAGCAGATATTTATTAAGAAGCTTTACGAAATTGCAGAAGAATTTTCAAATGTTTTAAATGAAGGAAAACCTTGGCCCGTACAATTTGTTGTAACTACACACTCAACTCATATTGCCAATGAAGCGGAATTTGAGGCTATACGATATTTTCTAACTTCCAATAATGAACAAAGAGAAACAACAATAAAAGATCTGCGAAAAGAATTTCGTGCTGATGAACTGCAGGTTGACAAAGAATTTTTACACAAATATCTAACTCTTACAAAATGTGATCTTTACTTTGCAGATAAAGCCATTTTGATTGAAGGTATTGCAGAGCGACTAATGATGCCATTACTAATTAGCAAAAGCGATGCTTTGACGAAGGCCAAATTAACTGTAAATCCTTCAACTGATATAGTTATTGATGAAGAGGATCTAAAAGCTACTGTGACCAGAGAAATTCGAGCTCAGCTTCCGGATACAGAGAAAGAAGCTGAAAAAGGACACCAACGCTCCCGAGGCGATTTCAACTCACGAAGTTCCTATTACGGCAGCAGAAGCAGTTGACAATGCTTCTTTGGACGAAACCACGTTGTCCGTCGAAGACTGTCCTACACTGGAGACACAATACATTAGCGTAATCGAAGTTGGTGGTGCCTATGCACACCATTTTTATAAATTTTTAGACTTTTTAGAACTGAGGTGCCTCGTTATCACTGACATTGATGCCGTTGTTTCCACAGTAAAGGACAATAAAACTTCATATCCAGGATCAATTGTAAGCGAAGGCACACATAGTTCAAATGCAGGAATAAAAAATTGGTTCGCACCAGGTACAGCCGGTTATTATCCAATGGCGGATTGCTTAGCTAAAACAGCTGATCAAAAAGTTGCAGGTTCCCGACGGATTGCTTATCAAATTCCAGAGGATGGGCTTATTGGATGCGGAAGAAGTTTCGAAGAAGCTTTAATTTTAGCCAATCGCGATCTATTTGCAGTAACAGGAGCGTCGATTTCAGAGATTGAGAATTTTGCTGACGATAATGCGCCAGACAACAAGAATAAGTCTGGTTTCGCTTTAGAGTACGGATTGGAAAAAACGGATTGGAAAGCACCAAAGTATATTGTTGAAGGTTTACAATGGCTGGCACTCAGACCGAACAAGCCTTCACAAGAAGTTGAGGAAGCAATTGTTGAACTTGTACAATAAAAATGATGGCAGAAGAAGATCAAACCAGTCCGGCAGAAAAAGCATCGCAAGAATGTTTAATGCAAGTGCTCAAGGCGATTGATGAGCATCAAAATTTTCTTGTTGAAGCAGGCGCAGGCGCAGGAAAAACTTATACGCTCATTAAAGCATTAAAACATTTAATATCAAAATATTCAGTGGAGTTTGAAAGAGCAAATAAAAAAATAGCTTGTATCACTTATACTAATGTCGCAAAAGATGAAATTAAATCTCGTACTGACAATCATCCGGTTATAATCGCTGATACAATTCATGCTTTTGCTTGGCAAGTCATGCAGGTTTTTCAAAAACCTTTACGGGATAGGATATCTGCCTTGGGGGAGAAATGGGTTGCAAGAATTGAAGTGGCTGGTGGTATTACTGACCAAAAAGTCATTTATAATTTGGGATATCCCAAAATTACTGACACGGAGATTTTCTTGCATCATGACGATGTAATTAAACTTTTTACATCACTATTAAGCGACTTAAAATTTAGAAAGATATTTGCAAACAAATATCCGGTGCTATTGATTGACGAATATCAAGATACGAACTTATCTTTAGCAAATACATTGGTGGAGAATTTTATCGAAACCGAAGAAGGACCATTGATTGGTTTTTTTGGAGACCACTGGCAAAAAATATATGGTTCAAGCTCGTGCGGATTGATACAAGCTACAGATGGTAAATTACTTTCAATCGGAAAGCAGGCTAATTTCAGATCGGATAAAAGCATTGTTGATGTATTAAATAATATGCGGCCTGAATTACCTCAACACGAACATGACCCAACTTCTGCTGGCGAAATCAGTGTTTATCATACAAACAATTTTACTGGAGAGCGACGTACTGGAGCACACTGGAATGGTGATTTACCCGAAGATGTAGCGCATGAACGCTTGGAAACACTCAAAGAACTCCTGCGGGCATCAGGATGGAATATTTCTCCTGAAACTACAAAAATATTAATGCTGACAAACAATGTACTTGCTTCTGAGCAAGGATATCAAACTGTTTCCTCTGCATTTTCTGACTCAGATGATTACCTGAAAAAGAACAATGAATACATTTCATTTTTAACCGACACGGTAGAGATAGGTGCTGCGGCATTTTTAGAAAAGCGTTATGGCTTAATGATAGAAGCATTTAGAATTAATACCAATCGAATTAGAAGACATAGCGATAAGCAGGTCTGGCATGACGCTATGATGCAGCTAAATGATGAGCGCACCAATGGTACAATTGGCAGCGTTATAGATTTGCTTAAAGTGACTTCAAAACCAAGGCTACCAAAGAAAATCGATGAGCGTGAAAACCGCATAGCGACAGTTCGACTTCAGCCCGAATCAGAGCGTAGTGACGAGGATAAAAATTTCCTAACGAAATATGATGGTATTCGCACAATTCCTTATCCCGAAATTGGTAATTTGGCGAAATACATAGATGACAAAACCATTTATTCCACGAAGCACGGAGTCAAAGGCGCTCAATTTGACAACGTAATTGTTGTGTTTGGAAGGGGATGGAATCATTATAATTGGAATCAGATGCTTGAGCATGTCAACTCCGGAAATGTACCTGAGGGCAATCGAGATGCATTTGAAAGAAACAGAAATCTTTTTTACGTTGCGTGTTCTCGACCTAAGCATCGTCTAAGCCTTTTATTCACACAAGAATTATCGGCTAATGCTATTCTAGGCTTACAGCACTGGTTTGGTGAAATAGTACAACCTATTTAAGTAGTTGTTCATGATAAAAGTACATAACCGTTAGAGAAAGTCTCCATTTTAATTCTATTTTGTGAAGACAAGCATTTTTAAAAGTAAAAAATTGAAAAGCCTACTTATCCTAGATACGATCACAAGCAAAAAAAAATTATTATATAGTGTCTTCGTTATTGGTCCTTAGCGGTTTTTACCTTAATGTAGTTTGTGAGTTTCTCGTATTCTATTTTCTTTATGTAGTTTTCCATATAGTCATAGTCGATATGCCCTTTTTTATTTATCGGAAATAATAACTTTTGTCTTAACATTCGGGTTTCATTAAACTTATAGGCATATTGAAACTTGGACTTTTGGTTTAAAATACTTGTTTTTATGAACAAATATAAAAATTCATTTCCTTTTACTTCTTTTAGGCTTAATCTTTTTACATCATCAGAAAATATAGCTTTGTAAGGATGATAAAAGTTTTCTACAACACTTCCGTTGTAGTTTACTCCTAAAACATTCGAATCTAAAGAAGAATTGATATTTGAGACAAAGTTTGTAATCCCATTATTTGAATCAGATGCACCAATAAATGGGGTTTCACCCTTAAACATATCCGCTTTTGTCAGTCTTTTACCAGCCTTTATGTTAAAAACATCTTCAATAAAAAATTCTCCCCACTCTTTTTCATTAAGTGTCTCAACCTCCTTGAAATCTTTTACTTGTTCTAATTTTTTAGTAATGTAATTTTCAATTTGTTTGTTTTTTTCATGCATTTTAAACTCTATATACTTTTCCATAAAAGCATAATCAGGTTTACCTTTGGAATTTACAGGCAACAAAATTTTTTCTCTTTGAATTCTTTTGTCGTTTATTTCCCTATTAAAACCATATTTCTCATTTAGTCTTTTTGCAATACTTGATATAAATAAGTAAACGTTTTTACTAAAATCTTTATTCTCAAGTTTGGTAACGTGATCACTAGCTACAAATGAAAATGGCTGAAAAAAGGTTGCACCTACACTACCACTATTAGCAATTGTTAAACACTTTTCAAATTTTCTTACATTTTCTGTATTTCCAATAAAACCATCAACACCATTATTTAAAGCAGTTGATGAAATGTAAGGTTGATTACCTGCTTTATGGTCATCCTTTTTTAATCGTTTTCCTCTTTGAATACTTGGAAAAATTTCGTTTAAATTGAATTCACTCCACTTAATATCTCTTAAGTCCATTCTAATAAGGTTATTAGTTATCAAATAAATATTGTTTGCCTTGCAAAACCATATTTAATTCAAATGTTAGATAGTTTGCGATGGTCTTTTCAAAGTCATCTGCATTAGGAATTTCATCATTGAAATAGTAAAATGAATGCAACCATTCATCTTCAGGCTCAATAGTAGTTTTTACGCAAAATTTCGTTTCGGCTTCAATTCGGTTAAACCATACATCTAATAAATGTTGTTTTTTATCTTTAGCGTGGATGGTCTCAACAAGACCTCTATGTTTTTGGACTTCAAATCCATCTTTTTCAAAGTTAATAAACTTTACTTTCTTGTCTTTGTAATGTGGAACACCTGCAGTAAAAACTGCAATACAGGGATTTGTTCCTACTCCATAGAACGTATTTTTATTTAACGTAATCACCCCTTCCAAAGTGTGATGTTTTAAAATATTTTCTTTTATTGCCTGTTCTTCCTTAGTTTTACCTGTCATAGAAGATTGAGGAACAATTACAATTACTTTACCATCTTGAACGATAGAATTTAGTAAATGTTCAGTAAAATTGATCTCGTATAAATTCGTATTGTTTTTGCTCCCCATTGAGTAAGGTGGATTCATCATTCCAATTGTACAACCTTTTTCCTGTAATAAGGACGAGTTAAATTTTAAAAAGTCTTCTTGTTCAAGATTACTTTTCCCATCGCCACGCAAAATCATGTTTGTGGTAGCAATAGTAAACATATAAGGTTGTAGTTCTAAACCATGCAACTGGTTTTTCCTAATATTTTTTTGCTCTTCCGGATTATCCGTTTTTTGTAACATATTATGCATAGATGCGATTAAAAAACCTGCTGTTCCGCAGCAAGGGTCTAAAATTGAATCCGAAGGTTTTAATTCTACCAAGTCACAAAACAACTCGGTAACATGCTTTGGTGTTAATACAATACCTAATGATTGACCATCGCCGCCAGAATACGACATAAATTCCCCATAAAATCTTCCCAAATAATCTTCAGCAGACTGTATGTATTTAATGTTTTTATAAATGTTCTCGTATAAAAACTCTGTAAAGTGCTTTAAAGGAGTTTTCTTTAAATATTCGTTTTCTTCGTTAATGGCTTTGGTATCTTTTATTACCAAAAACTGGCTAAGTAATTTATCCTTTTTTACTTGAGGTGAAACATTGGCTCTTTTTAAGTTTTTTTCAACAGCTTCATAAATTTTTTCACCATCCGTTGTTGTTTGATCACCTACAAGGCTATCAATACTGAAACCTTTATGTTCCATCTCCCGTAATGCCAAAAGAATCCCTGAAACTATTAATGGCTTATCTTTGTCCTGAATACTACCATAGTTTCTTAAATCTTCGTGAAGATTCTTGGCATCCCTGAGAATTTCTTCTGTGGTTTTGTCTTCAGGTGTCTGCTCTTTGAGAATATTTTTAGTGTAATATTCATCAATATTTTTTTCATTGAAAAGAGTAAACGTTTCTACGTCGTCAAGTTCTTTATAACCTCCTCTTTCATCTATAAATATAGGCGTTATTTTATGTCTTTTCTCATTTCCTGAAACTCCAAAAACTATGAATTTTTTATAGGTTGTTTTCTGAGCTAAATGTTTGCCATAAAATAAAGCTCCATTTACAGCATAATTCTTTACGCTCGCAATTTCATTGCATATTAAGTCCTTTTCATTTCGCCTTACATGAAGTGAAACATCTGATTTATTTTCGATAATTAAAACAAAGTCTTTGACAACTCCGCAATATTCGGGAAAACCAACTTTTCCTGTACCTGCTTTTGAAGCTGATTTTAAAGCATTGTCAATATCTTTAATGTTGCTTCCTTGTGGGTGCAAATTAACATTCGCTTCTTTAAGCATTTCATAAACCCACAAATCTGTCAATACTTCTTTTTTTGCCATCTATCCACTCAAATTATAAATCATATGTAATAGTTGGTAAAGTTAAGTTTTTTTAACTCTTTTACCTTTCAAAAACTTTCAATTTATCAACTATTCGTATGCAGAATATTAACATAAATGTTTTCAGCAAAGGGGATCTAAATAAAAATTACACGAAAACTATTAATATTTATGCCACTTTAGCATCAATTTTAAGTATATCTTGCTTCACATTTATATTTAAAAAATAATAGGATTATCGATAATTCAGGTATGTTGGTGCATGATCAATACTAGATGCAACAACAAAAATTCTGTCTAATACCGATATTAAACCTGTCCAATCATGATCGGATTGAAGCGAGCCATTTGCTATGGCGACGCGTATTTTTTTTAAGTATTTTTTTTGCAATTCAGCTTTACGGGAAATCTCTCCTGGCAAGTATTTATTTGCGCTTCAATATTTTTCCATTTAACAGGAACCAACGTGTTATTCGCGCCAGTCAAAATATCAATGCTGAGTACATTTCAATGCTACATGCACGTCCATTGACATTTTCATATATTATTCCATCTGGTCCAATGGTTGGGTAGTTATTTGCAAGTTCAATTGCTGGCAAAGTTATTACTCTAAAATTGCTAGGGAATTTTCTTTTTTTTAAGCGTTCAGTCGCTGCTACACCTGCAGCATCATAATCAAATAACGCTATAATTTTATTGCTGATTCCAGCCGCTGCAAAAGATTTGACTGTTTTTTCAAGCATAGCTGATCCGCCCTCTGCTTTATAGGTGTCAAAATCCAGAAATGAAAAGTAGCTATACACCTTGGGATAGAGTAATTTCAAAGCTTTACTAAGTATCTTACTATCAGAAGAACCTTCGGTAAGGATTATGATTTTTTGGAATGGTAAAGTAGAATCAAGATACATCTGTGCGGTGCTTGCACAAACAGGCTCATCCTCTTTGTAATATCCCGAATCAACCACAGAGGTTATGTCTAAAATTAATTCTGAACGAGGTTCTACAGCTTCCAAAGCTCCCCGAAGAAAGTAACCTATACCGATATTCGGGTAACCTAAATACAAGTCTTCGTCAACATCATTATAATCAAGAATAAAGCTGTAGATATCGTCATGTAGCTCGAGGTTATCGCTAAAGTTGGTAATTTTGTTATCAAAAATATACTTAATTAATTTTAACCAGTATTCAAATCCACCATTCTTTAAAATATTGAGGTGTTTTTCATCACTATTTTCAACTGTATTAAATAGTTCAGCATTGTATTGCTGCCTACTTTTTAAAGCAATCTCAATACCATCAGCATATTTAAGTTTAACTTTATCTAAAGTATAACCCATGATTTCAAGGCGCAGCTTCATTGTATCAACAGAAGCCGAATACTCAAAGGTAGGCACATTATTATTATCTGTAATAGGTTGTGTATAATAAAGATCGTAGGGAACAGAACGACTTCGTCGGTCATCTTCATTAAAAAAACATGACCAAAACGTACTGATGTAGCTTTTAGACTGATCTATTTCATAACCATTTAATGTTAATGCGCAAAAACTTCCCATAGCTTTTAGTATTGTAAATATTTAAATTCAAATAATTCTTTTGCGTTTACCATTAAACTAAGAATTGGGTATGCTATAAAAAACTCCCACCTTAGATGAGAGTTTACATTGTAGCAATTCATTTCTATACAACTTATGGTGTTTTAAATTGTGAATAGTTTGTAATTTTGTGTTTCTCAACGAAAGCATAAAGTTCTTTTCTTAACTTAGTTTCGGTTGTCATCCTCTTATGTTCTTTTTCAATCGTAAAATTAAGTGAAATCTGTAGTTCTGCATCACTTGATCTTTTTGTAATATAGTCTGGGAATGCGATTACAAGATTAGCGGTACCTTTAACGCCCCTGATATCAAAACTATACTTAAGAGATATTGATGCAACGATTAGCTTGTCATGATAAAGATTGTTTTTCAGTAAAGGGTTATTTTGAAGGCCACGCCCGTTTATTTTTAATGAGTCAATTTCATCAACCAAAGCTTTGATATCTGCATGAGATTCTTGTTCTTCATCAAGATAAAGATCTATATCTGTTATTGATTGAAATTTTAAATAAATGCAGAAGTCTTTTGTAAAGGAGTAGAAAAACTGAATCCTCTGTGCGTTTGTAAAATCCTTAAACTTAATACGAATAAAATCATCACCTGGATTGATGAAGCTTTGGTCCTTGAGAAGTTTTTTTACCTCACCTACAATTAGCTCGTTTATCAAAATAGTTTCTTTTGAAGTTGAGTTCTGTTCGACTGACAATTCGAGATTCCCTTCTTTTGATTTTTTAACAAAAACCTTTCCCGAATGTTCGGTCTTGTTGCTGGTCCAGTTCTCAAGAAAGTTATAACGTTCGATTTTGTAATCGAAAATGGCCGTCTCATCCTCTATATAGAATGTCGGAGTTCCTAAAAGCTTAAAATTTGGCTCATACTTATGTGCCTCTTTAATTTTTGCAGCAAGATCCATTGGGGCAGAAAAAATATTTGTTAAATCGAAATCTGAAGTACATTTAATAGTTGCAGTTCTGAATTTAATAGTATCCTCTTTCTTCTTTTGCGCCTCATGTAAATCGCGAAAATCTTCAGGACTTACCAGAGTTTTCATCAATAACGGGATTGAATTATTCTTCTCTATGTGACCTAGAAAAACCCCTTTATCTCGAAGCAAACTGTTAATATTGGTCGTTGAAATGCTCGCGTTAACGAGGAGCTGTCTTATATGGTCGCCTTGTGGCAAAAAATCTTTTTCCATTTTTTAACTATTTCTAAAATCTGATGGATACTTACTTACTAAAAAGTTTTGATTAAAGGTGTATTTCGGAAATTTTGACAATTCGCCCTCAATAATGCCTTTGTGGTGTAATTCATTGTAATCAGGGAAAGATAAAATTGTTTTCTTCGCTGAGGCTAAATGATCGAAACTCTTTGCAAAAGAAAGAAGTTTAGATAGATTATCTTTTGAAAAACTATCTTTACAAAATATAAGAAATTCCACATCGCCTCCTTTTTCAATTCTCAATGGAATAATATTTGAAAAGATGTATTGTACAGGCATAACATCGCCGTAGCTTATAGAGTTTAAGCCGATGATATTGAGGCTAGTATTGTGATAAACAAATTTAACATTATCTACACCGTATACTTCCCTTCGCCCTAAAAATTGTTTGATGTAGAAAATCCATTCGATTGTTGTCTATTACAATAATCTTGTCGAAAATAAGATCAGCATCAATTTGCATATTGGCAATTTTAGGAATAAGTTCGTAGTCTTCCGGGCTCTTGTCCGATAGCCATACTAAAATTCCTGTAATTTCTGTTCTGGTTATTCCGCTAAATTTATAGTTTGTTTCGGAATACAGTTTAGAATTCTTGAAGCATTCAAGGGTAAACGCCAAATCTTCGAAGTGCTCTTTAAATTTTGCCTTCGGGCTGTTGGGGTACTCGTCTGCAGTGTATTTTGATGATACGACAACTATATCCAGCAACTGATCTTCAAGAGGGCTTTTACTACTTATCAGCGCATCAATACCATGAGTAGTTTTATCCCCTTTAGACGCCTTAGATTTATGTTTTGTCCCTTTAATACAGTTTATTGTCTCATTGGAAGTAACAGAATTATATCCGAGTATATCCTTAAAGAAAAAGTCGACTACCTTTTCGCCTTTTTCGCGACTGTTTTTGACCATTCTCCCATACGTTTTTAGTGTTTTATTGACTAGCTAAGATAAAGAGAATAATGCACTGTTCTTCGCCAAAATGTATATAAAATAAGAAAGTTACGAACTGATGATATATAAATTGAGAATTCATTTCTGTTTTTAACATTTTGTCAAATTAAGTGCATAGTCTGGATTTAAACTTTTCATTATCCTATTAAACAAAAAATATTAAAACATTTTTTTGTTTAATTATATTATCGTAATATTGCAATATAAATATATTACAATGGGAGCAACTAAAACAGATCACTTTACAGACCAGCAGAACGACCTTGCCATTCTGGCGAAAGCTTTAGGGCATCCCCCGTATAGCGATAATTGAATACATATTGAAAGTTAACGCTGCATCTGCGGAGATATTGTCAACGAGCTGCCTTTGGCCCAACCTACAGTTTCACAGCACTTGAAGGAACTGAAAAACGCAGGACTTATTAAGGGAAATATTGAAGGCAATGCAATCTGCTATTGCATCGATCAACCGGGATTTGAAAAAATCAAAGGCTTCTTCCAGGATATTACTGAACGATTGGAAAAGAAAAGAAGCGAGTGCTGTTAAAAATCGATTAAACATTAAAAAATAAGAAAAATGAAACTATCTGAAATTAAAAATCATCTTGCCGATCTGGAATCATTAAGCTTTATGCTTACAAATGGCACATTTGTACCGAAAATTTCCAATGTGACTGAAGCGGGCTAATTACCAAGAACTTTATTGATTGCGGCGGTACTGTAAGAAAAAGAAACAGTTGTTAACTTCCAATTGTGGGAAGACTCAAACGATGAAGACCATAGGCTGAAACCACACAAGCTTTTAAGCATTATTGCCCTATCTGAAAAAGTATTGGGTATTGAAGATTTTGAAATTGAAGTCGAATATCAGGACACAACAATCGGAAAATACGATTTAGGATTTGACGGAAAAAACTTTACACTCCAGAATAAACAGACAGCCTGCCTTGCACAAGATCAGTGCGGAGTTCCGTCAGATAAGCAAAAAGTAAGTTTATCATCAATTACTGAACAATCAAATAGCTGCACTCCTGGTGGCGGATGCTGTTAATTTCAAAAGATGACCATGATATTAAAAACAAATCTTTTCCAGGAAATTCAAAGTGTAGTTACTGCATTTAAATTCGAAAGCGTAACTGTCGAGCGCAAGGCTGTATTGCAGCCGTTAATTGACTTTATTCAGGAAAAGCACACTTCCCATGAAGAAATAAGGCTTAATCTGATATGTACCCATAATTCGCGCAGAGCCACCTTTCCCAAGTTTGGGCACAGACGGCAGCAGCTTACTATGGCATCAAAAATGTCTTTTGCTATTCCGGGGGAACGGAAGCTACTGCTTTGTTCCCGAAGGTCGCCGAAACCTTAAAACATTCCGGATTTAGGATTCAGGTAATTTCCGATGGAAACAATCCCGTATATGCCATAAAATATAGCGAAAATGAGCATCCTGTCATCGGATTTTCAAAAACCTATGATGATGCATTCAATCCTGAAAACGGATTTGCCGCAATAATGACCTGCTCCCAGGCTGATGGCGGCTGCCCGTTTATTGCCGGTGCTGAAAAACGTATTCCGATAACCTTTGAAGATCCGAAGGCGTTTGACAATACACCTCAGCAAGCTGAAAAATATCAGGAAAGAAGCCTGCAGATTGCAAATGAAATGTTTTACATATTCTCACAAATCAAATAAAAATTATGTCAGCAAATAATTGTGCACCCGTGGCAGGGCGAAAAAAATTAGGATTCCTGGATCGCAACCTAACTTTATGGATATTTCTGGCTATGGGTATTGGCGTGGCAATTGGCTATTTCATGCCTTCAAGCAGCGGATTCATTAATTCTTTTTCAAGCGGTACTACAAATATCCCGCTCGCCATAGGATTGATCCTGATGATGTACCCACCGCTGGCTAAGGTTGACTACGGCAAGATGGGCGAAGTCTTCTCAAATACCAAAGTACTTGGCGCATCATTATTTTTAAATTGGATAGTTGGTCCGATCCTGATGTTTACCTTGGCACTGCTATTTCTTAAGGGATATCCAGAATACATGATAGGCGTTATCTTAATAGGACTGGCCCGATGTATAGCTATGGTAGTGGTGTGGAACGACCTTGCTGACGGAAATCGCGAATATGCGGCTGGTTTGATCGCCCTAAACAGCGTTTTTCAGGTTTTTCTATACAGCATATACGCCTATATTTTCATCACAGTCTTGCCGCCATACTTTGGATATGATGGTTTTAACGTCGATATAAGTATAGGACAGATTGCTGAAAGTGTAGGCATCTACCTGGGCATTCCTTTTGCCTTGGGAATCATCAGCAGGTATATGCTGATTAAATTAAAAGGCAGAAACTGGTTTGAGACAAAATATGTTCCTTTTATATCACCTATTACACTAATAGCTTTATTGTTTACTATCGTGATCATGTTCAGCCTGAAAGGCGAATTGATTGTGCAGATACCCATGGATGTAGTAAGGATAGCTATCCCGCTGGTCATATATTTCACGATTATGTTTGTGGTAAGCTTCTTTACTGGAAAGTACTTCGGGGCAGATTATTCTAAAAGCGCCTCTATAGCCTTTACGGCTACAGGCAATAACTTTGAGCTGGCTATTGCTGTTGCCATTGGCGTATTCGGCATTAACAGCGGACAGGCATTCGCTGGCGTTATCGGTCCGCTTGTTGAAGTGCCTGCATTAATTGCTTTGGTAAACCTGGCCTTTTGGTTCAGAAAAAAATATTACTCAAAGCCAATGATACAATAGCTATCTGGCAATAAAGAATCTTTGCCACACCTACAATTCCGGATTTTGCTTACATCTGATGCACCCCAATGAAAAAAAATGGATAAAATATTTGATAGTATTATTATAGGCGGAGGCCAAAGCGGCTTGGCGTGTGGCTATTATCTAAGACGAAGTAAATTAGAGTACCTCATCTTGGATAAGCAGGAACGTTGTGGTGGAGCATGGCGCAATACCTGGGACAGCCTCACCCTGTTTTCACCCGCACAGCACAGCTCCCTTCCGGGGTGGCTAATGCCTAAATCAGAAAATTTGTTTCCATTAAAACAGGAAGTGATCAATTATCTCTGCCAATACAACAGCACTACCAGCTCCCTATTGAACGGAATGTAAATGTAAACACCATTACATCCGAAAACAGCATATTCAGAATCAGCACAAGCAAGGGCGAATATTTTGCAAGGACAATTATTGCCGCAACCGGAACATGGGAAAATCCTTTTGTTCCAGAGGTAAAGGGCATCGCCACATTTACCGGAATACAAATACACTATGTCCAATACAAGAATCCCGAACCATTTAAAAGCCTAAAGGTACTGGTCGTAGGCGAAGGCAATTCAGGAGCTCAAATTGTAGGTGCTGCCTCCCTAACAACAGGAGCATGTATTAACCTTAGCCAATACGTA
>NZ_JBXBAV010000171.1:0-35692 GCF_056783245.1 Flavobacterium sp. TC780
TTTTATGTACGTCTACTTGGTTCAGGTACCGTATTGCTAAGGTTAATACATGCTCCTGTTGTTAGGGAGGCAGCACCTCAATAATTTATTATTAATCTCTCGAATAGAGAATAATCAATATGCGGCCAATGAAGCTATTGATTTTACTGAAATCGTTAATAGTTTGTATGAGGATCTTCAGGATAGAATAGATGATAAAGGATTAGGTTTTTCTAATAAAATGGAGCATGATTTTAATTTTGTAGGCAATAAAACATTACTACATATCTTATTATACAATTTGGTGACAAATGCAATAAAGTATAATAAAAAAAAGGAAGTATTGTTGTAAGTGATGGGTTTTTAAACCAGCATTATTATCTGTCTATTTCAGATTCGGGAATAGGAATGAATGAAGCCCAAATCGAAAATATATTTAATCGATTTACCCGCATTAGTTCAGATCAGGATGGGCAAGGTTTAGGCTTGGCTATTGCCGATAGTATTGCTTCATTTCATCATATAAATATTAAGGTAACTTCAAGACCAAATGAAGGTACAACGTTTTTGTTATTGTTCCCTATTAGTGTAAAAGCTTAATTAAAAGTTAAAAATTTCGGGTAGGGTAAATCTTCATTTAATCTTCATTTAGCGGATATATCTTTGACCTATAAATAATGAGTTAATAATCATAAAAACCACAATTATGAAATCACAGATTCACGAAAACAAAAAAAACAAACTGCAAAACTTGAGTAAAAAAGTATTAATGCTGGCTATAGCAGTTTTAGGAACAACAGCAATGGTAAGTGCACAAACAACACCAGCACAAACAACACCAGCAAAAGAAGTAAAAGCAACAAAACATGCTAAAAAGAAAGCAGATAAAAAAGCCGAAGCAGCGAAAACAGAAGTAGCTAAGCCAGAAGCTACAAAAGTAAAAAAATAAGGGTTTGATAGGTATTTTGCTTACTGTAAATTAGGGCTAATAATTTATATAAGGGGGTAAGTGAAATAATAGTTTTAGTAGGTGAAAGGCTGGTGAATTTATTCATCAGCTTTTTTGTTATTGTTTGCGTTAAATTTTTGATAACAAAAAGTTTTTACATATTCATTCTTTGTTACTTTGCCTAAAATTTTTTTCCTAATGGTCATTCGTTTTATAATTATTTGTGGTCTCTTTTTATTTATAGAGTTTTATTCTTTTCAGGCAGTTAGAACATTAATTAAGTTAAGATGGCTCCTGATAAGTTACCAAATAATAAGTTTACTACTTTTTATATTTGTAATATATTCCTTTACGCAATTTGATCGTTCAGTTGGACAAACGAAGCAAACTATGTTTACCATGGGGTTAATGTTATTGGTTTATGTGCCAAAAATTGTAATAACATTAGTGCTTTTAGGCGAAGAGATTTTTCGTGCAGGAGTTGGGATTGTTAATTATTTTATCGAAAATCCAAACACAACAACAAATAGTGTAATCCCTAGCCGAAGAAAATTTGTAAGTCAATTGGCAGTAGGATTGGCGGCAGTTCCTTTTTTGTCTCTGATTTATGGGATTTTTGAAGGAAGGTATAATTATAAAGTATTCAAACAAACGGTATTTTTTCCAGATTTACCAGATGCTTTTGATGGATTTAGAATTACACAAATTTCAGATGTACACTCAGGAAGCTTCGATAATCCGGAGAAAATAAGTTATGCTATTGATTTGGTAAACGAACAAAATTCAGATATGATTTTGTTTACAGGGGATATCGTTAATACACATGCTACCGAAATGCATCCATGGCTAGAGACATTTAATAAAATAAAAGAGCCTAAATATGGTAAATATTCAGTTTTAGGAAATCATGATTATGGAGAATATGTAACTTGGCCATCAGAGGAGAAGAAAGAAGAAAATTTTGAAGCCATAAAAAAATTATACGGACAAATAGGATTTCAATTGTTATTGAATGAACATACTTATATCCAAAAAGGAGATGACAAAATAGCATTGGTTGGTGTTGAAAATTGGGGGCATAATTTTAAAAAAGCAGGCGATTTAAATAAGGCTTCGCAAAATGTTCATCAAGATGATTTTAAAGTTTTAATGAGCCATGACCCAAGTCATTGGGAGTATGAAATAAAAAATCATCCTAAGAATTTTCACCTCACCTTGTCAGGTCATACTCATGGAATGCAATTTGGGATTGAAATTCCGGGTTATTTTAAATGGAGTTTGGCACAATATGTGTACAAACAATGGGCTGGTTTGTATGAAAATGCAGGTCGCTATGTATATGTAAATCGTGGTTTTGGTTTTCATGCTTATCCAGGACGTGTAGGGATAATGCCAGAAATAACCGTGATTGAACTAAAAAAAGGGAAGAATGTGGCATAATTCGTTAAAAATGCTACATTTGTATATAATAAATTCTTTTTAGTAGATTTAAAAAGATTAAATTTTTGGTTTTATGTCAAAATTCGGAGAACTTATAAATGCTCAAGTTCCAGTGTTAATAGATTTTTACACCGATTGGAACGAATCATCAGTGTCAATGCATCCTGTAATTAAGGATGTTGCAGCTGCGCTAGGCGATAAAGCTAAGGTGATTAAAATAGATGTGGATAAAAATCAGGAATTAGCCGATGCTCTTAGGATAAAAGGGCTTCCTACTTTAATGATATATAAAGAAGGTCAGATGATTTGGAGGCAGTCTGGTGAATTAGATGCAAATACTATTATTGGAATTGTGCAAGAACAATTCTAATCTCTTCTATATGCCGCAAACTCGTGGTATTCTATACTTTATTGGATGTTCTGTGTTTAATAAATAACATCAAATATAAAATGGTTTTCCTTTAAATAATCTAATGTTTTTGGTAATGCAAATTTGAGGTTTTGCGATGCTTTAATGCTATCGTGAAAAACGATGATGCTTCCTGATTTTACATTTTTAATTACATTCTGCAAGCATTTTTCAGGAGATATACTTCGATCAAAATCTGCGCTTAAAACATCCCACATTATTATTTTATAACCTAATTGGCGTAATTGTGTCGATTGAGATTTTGTAATTTTTCCGTAAGGAGGGCGAAAAATCTTTGATTGAATGTTTTTAATAGAAGATTTTTGAATTTGTTTATCGCACAAAAGACTATTGTTTAAATAGTTTGCTGTGCTGGTTTTCCAGCCTTTTAAATGGTCATACGTGTGATTTCCTATGCAATGCCCTTCATCTATTATTTTTTTGAAAATTTCGGGGTGTTTCTCAATGTTATTACCAATACAAAAGAATGAGGCTTTGGCATTTCTTTTTTTGAGTTCAGATAAAACCCATTCAGTGATTTCGGGAGTAGGGCCGTCATCAAAAGTCAAATAAACTTTATTTTCTTTATTAGGGATGTCCCAATAATAGTTAGAAAAAAAATGTTTAATTAGCTTGTTTGTCTTGATCCAATAAAAACTCATTTTCAGAAATTTTAGATTATGTAAAAATAAAAAATGTAGCGGTATTTTTCAATAGCGCTACATTTTTTAATTATTATATTTAGAATATTATTTATTCTTTTTCACGACCAAATCGCTCAAAAACATTTACATAAGTGTTAAAGATAGCTTTTTGTTTATTGTAAAACGGTAAATCTTTACTGTCTTTCATTACTTGTAATAAGCTTCTGTATCTTTCGATATCGGTAATGATATCGATAGCTAGGCTAGATTGCTCAGAAGGAGTTAAATGACTGTAATAGTCAAGGTTCTCTTTGTATTTGTTTATTAGTTTTTCAAGTAAGTCATGCGCTTTGGCTTTTTCACCAACATCATAATATCCTTTTGCGAAAGGTTCAACTAATGAGTAATAACCAAATTTATCCAATGGCATTTTAGTCATTGCTAAATTGATGATGTTTTTGGCTTTGTCAATTTTACCTTCAGCAATTAATTGTTTCATTAATCTAGAAAGGTTCGTACGGTATGTGATACTATTTCGTCTAGTTTCAGGATCATGGTAAATTTTATCACTGTCGCTGTTGCCCCAGTCCCATTTCATTACGATATCATACATTTTATCAGAGTCAATTTGTCCCATATCCATTGGTCCGCCTTCTTTAGAGGGAACATTTTTGATAGGTACAAGTTTGTATGCCATACCATCAAGCTGAAGGTAGTTTTTTAGCCAAAGATAATCTTCGTCATCAAAAGCACCACCGCTAAAGTAAATTGGTCTTTTCCAATCGTTGTTTGCTAATATATCAAGCATCATCAAACGATTTTTGTATATGGCACTTCCTTTAATATCAATGTCGATATAAGGAACAATAGAGTCATAATACTTTGGAGCAACTACTTTTATTCTTAATAATATTGTCTTTGTTTATAGTAAGACGAATTTTATTAGTTGGGTAAAAGTGAATTGTTTGTCCATTTTGCATTTCAACAGTTGACTTAGGGTTTTTTATGAAATTTATAAAATCTTTAATATCCCATCGGCTGTCTATTTTAGGAATGTGAGCCACATAATCTCGTTTATCTCCTACGTATTGATCGTGTGTAAAAGAAATTGGTAACGGATCTGATTCGTAAGCTTTCATTTTCATTTGATCAATATACCAATCAGTCATGAATAAACTTGTGTTAACGATTTTCACATCAGTTCTGATATGTTCAATTTCTTGAGCATACCATAATGGGAAGGTGTCATTATCACCAATAGTATATAAAATAGCATTTGGATCACATGAATTTAAATAAGCTTTAGCCATTGATACAGCGGTATATTTGTTTGATCTGTCATGATCGTCCCAGTTTTGAGAAGCCATAAGTACAGGTGCTGCAAGTAAACTAGCTGCAATAACTATCGGGCCAGCAATTTTTGGAGCGATGTATTTTTGTAGGCTCTCATAGAGGGCATATACACCAAATCCAATCCAAATTGCAAATACATAAAAGGATCCTACTAGGGCATAATCCCTCTCACGAGGTTCAAATGGCCTTTCGTTTAGGTATATTTTTAATGCTAAACCAGTAAATAAGAATAAAGCGAGTAATACATAGAAGCTTTTTAAATCTTTATTAGCATGGTACATTAAACCAATTAAGCCAAGGATGAATGGCAGGAAAAAATAAACATTTCTACCTTTGTTGTTTAATACATCAGATGGTAGGTTGTCTTGAGAGCCTAAATGGATAGAATCCATAAATTTGATTCCACTAATCCAGTTCCCGTCTAAGTTGTCGTATTTTCCTTGAACATCGCTTTGACGGCCAACAAAATTCCACATTAGATATCTCCAGTACATATATCCAAACTGATATTCGAACATGAAGCCAAAGTTGTCTGTCATTGTTGGTTTTTCAACTATTAAGTAGTCTTGATAGCTTCTTAAGAATTTAATATAACCTTCGTTGTCAATTTGTTTTTGAGCATAAGCCTTTTTGAATTCCATGATAGTTTTTTCAACTTCATGTCTCAGTTGGGTAGTTGCTTTATTGTATTCTTCTTCCGATAATTGACTAGGATCGATACCGTATTTTTGTAAATCATCTTCGTAAGGATAGTTTGGATTTATCTTAAATGCAGGAGGATTGGTAAAGTTTACATAATTCTCAGCATGTTCAGTGCTCCACATTCTAGGTAAGAATGCTTTTTGTGCATCATCCATATTTTGCACAGCATTTTTATAATTGTTGGTGATTATATATTTACCAGTCTTATAATCTCTTTCGTAGTTCGGTTTTTTGTCAAGATAAGGAGTGTTTTTGTCTAATCCTGCAAACATTTCTGTGTATTGAGGTCCGTAAAACAAAGGGTTTACTCCGTATTGTTCACGGTTATAATAAGCAAGTACCTCAGTTGCATCCGATGGTTTGTTTTCGTTAATTACAGTATTTGCATTGGCTCTAATAGGTAGCATTAACCAGGTAGAGAATCCGATTAAAATGAATAAGATGCAAAGTATTATTGTATTGTAAAAAACAAGACCTTTTTGTCTAGTGTAGCGTAATCCGAAATAAAAGAAAGCAATAAAAACTAAGGCTACAAAGATGGTTCCTGAGTTAAAAGGCATTCCCATTTCGTTAACCATGAAAATCTCAGTTTTACCAAAGAAAGCCATTGTTAACGGAAGTAATAATATAAAAATGAATAGTAAAACAGCTACCACTACAATATTGGCGATAATAAAGTTCTTGATGGTAACTTTTTCGTAGTTTTTAAAGAAGTAAAGGAATCCAATTGCGGGAATTGTAAGCAATGCCATGAAATGCACTCCAAATGAAAGACCAACTACTAGTGATATAATTAGTAACCATCTATTGCCTCTTGGTGTATGCATGTCTTGTTCCCAACGTAATCCTAACCAAAAAAGTAAAGCAATTAATAAGGATGCCATAGCATAAACTTCTGCTTCGACCGCATTAAACCAGAAACTATCAGAAAAAGTATATGCTAATGCTCCAACAAAAGAGCTTCCTAAAATTACAATAGCATTGTTCTTATTGATTTCAGAAAAACGTGCTATCATTTTTTTAAGAATAATAGAAGAAGACCAGAACATGAATAATATTGTAAATGCACTTGAGAATACAGACATCATATTAACCATTAAAGCGATATGCTGATCATCTATAGCAAACATTGCAAAGAAAGCACCCATCATTTGGTATAAAGGAGCTCCGGGAGGGTGCCCCACTTCAAGCTTTGCAGCTGTAGCGATGTATTCGCCACAATCCCAAAAACTCATTGTAGGTTCAACGGTAAGTGTGTAGGTTATTAAAGCTATTGTAAAAGTTAACCAACCAATAATTGTATTCCATTTATTAAAGTTGAATTGTGCCATATTTAGGTGTTAAAAATTTGTCCTTATTTAATCTTACAAAGAAAATGTTTTTTTGTGTAATCAAACGAGCATTAACATATTTTTCTAAAAAAGTAATTTTTCGGAGTAATTCCTTGTATATGAATTGGTTTCGTGTTCTCATTGTGATTGTTTAAAAAAAAAAAGCATTTTTTTTAAATTTTTTGTTCAAAACGCTTGTACAAACTGAAAAAAGCTTTAAATTTGCACTCGCTTAACAGCACTGCTGGTCTATGGTGTAATGGTAACACAACTGTTTTTGGTGCAGTCTTTCAAGGTTCGAGTCCTTGTAGACCAACATAAGAAGCCTCTCAATCGAGAGGCTTTTTTTATGCAATAAAGTTTTTGAAAAAAAAGTTTGTATAAGTCAAAAAAAGCTTTAAATTTGCACTCGCTTAACAGCACTGCTGGTCTATGGTGTAATGGTAACACAACTGTTTTTGGTGCAGTCTTTCAAGGTTCGAGTCCTTGTAGACCAACATAAAAAGCCTCTCAATTGAGAGGCTTTTTTTATGCAATAAATTTAAAGTTTTTTATCGCTCTTTATTGTGGTGTAATTTTCATTGTTGCTTGCTTATATTTTAAAAGTTATTATCGGTCGTACAGCATGATTTACTATGTCTTCACTGATGCTGCCGTTGAAAAAGTGGGAGAATCCAGTTCGGCCATGTGTGCACATACCTATTAAATCGGCATCAATACTATTAGAGAAGTTGATAATTCCATTTTCGATATTGGTGTCGTTATAGATATGAGTTGAATAATTGTCAAGATTAAATGGAGTGATGAAATCATTCATTATTTTTTGGGCAACATGAGTCGGTTTGAAACTATTTGGAGTGCAAATCATGACTAAATGTAATTTAGAATCAAAAAATTTTGCAAATTCTATTAATTTTTTAAAAGGTTTTTCTATTTCTTTTGAAAAATCAGAAGCGAAAACAAAATTTGTGGTTTTAAAATCATTTGTGTGTTTTTTTATTACTAAAACGGGAATTTCTGAATGGCGAACTACTTTTTTCTGTGTTCGATCCTATGACTAGTTCTTCGAGTCCAGAAGAGCCATGTGAGCCCATTACAATTAAGTCAATTTCATGCTCGTTACTTACCTTTGCAATTCCTTCTGCAGGTCTGTCGAGTTTTGTCATCTCAATTATTGTAAGTCCATCTAGATAGGCTCTCTCGGCGATTTTGGAAAGCATTTCGTTTGCCTTTTTCATAAAAAGCATCGTCTCAGGAATGCTAATTCCGCCAGTAATGGCATCGTTCATTTGGCTAGGTAATTCTAGGGTGTGAAGTATGATTATTTCGGAATTATTTTTTTTTGCGATTTGCGCTGCGACTTTTAAAGCGTCTTCGGCGTGTTCGGAAAAATCGGTGGGAACTAATATGCGTTTCATAACTTTTTGATGTTAAATTACATGAAAAAAGATTTATTTTGGTGCTTATATAAAGATAAGAAATATTTTTAGAGCAATCAATTTATTTTGATTTATAAAAAAACACTATATTTGCACCGTTATTTATTAAAATCTAAATAATGAGGGGACTAAATGTCCCCTCTTTTTATAAAAGTATGACATTTAAAGAAAAAGTAAACGTATTAATAGCTGAGGGTCTCTTAGAAAAACCATCAATTTTTTTAATAGACTTAACCATTACCGATGCTTTCAAGATAATTGTATCTTTGGATGGAGATAATGGTGTGCTCTTGCAAGACTGTATTGATGTTAGTCGCGCTATCGAGAATAATTTGGACAGAGAGGAACAAGATTTTTCTTTGGAAGTTGCTTCGGTAGGAGTTGGATCCCCATTGAAAATGGTTAGACAATACAAGAAAAACATTGGTAGAACATTGATTGTAAATACTAATGGTGAAAAAATTGAGGCTGAATTGGTTGATGCTAATGAAGATTTCATAATTTTGTCTTGGGAAGCAAGGGAACCTAAGAAAATAGGAAAAGGAAAAGAAACAGTTCAAAAAGAGCAGCAAATACCTTATACAGAAATTAAAGAGGCAATTGTTACAGTAACATTTTAATTAAAGAATTCGCATGGAAAATTTAGCATTAATCGATTCATTCTCAGAGTTTAAAGATGATAAACTTATTGATCGTGTAACGCTTATGGCAATCTTAGAAGATGTATTTAGAAATGCATTGAAGAAAAAATACGGTTCAGATGATAACTTTGATATTATCATAAATCCTGATAAGGGAGATATGGAAATTTGGAGAAGGAGAGTAATCGTTGCTGACGAAGATCTTGATTTTGAAAATGAAGAGATTACTTTGACAGAAGCAAGAAGAATTGAAGCGGATTTTGAAATTGGTGAAGAAGTTTCTGAAGAAGTAAAATTAATTGATTTAGGTAGAAGAGCTATTTTAGCTTTACGCCAAAATTTGATTTCTAAAATACACGAACACGACAATACAAATCTTTATAAGCAATTTAAAGATATTATTGGAGATATTTATACAGCAGAAGTGCATCATGTTCGTCCAAGAGTTGTAATTTTGGTGGATGATGAAGGAAATGAAATTGTATTGCCAAAAGAAAAACAAATTCCATCAGATTTTTTCCGTAAAGGAGATAACGTTCGTGGAATTATTGAAAGCGTTGAATTAAAAGGGAATAAGCCACAAATTATTATGTCTAGAACTTCAGAGAAGTTTTTAGAAAAATTATTTGAACAAGAAATACCAGAAGTATTCGACGGATTAATTACAGTTAAAAATGTGGTTAGAATACAGGAGAGAAAGCAAAAGTAGCGGTAGATTCTTATGATGATAGAATTGATCCAGTTGGAGCTTGTGTTGGTATGAAAGGTTCTCGTATTCACGGAATTGTACGTGAGTTAGGAAATGAGAATATAGATGTTATTAATTATACTAGTAACATTCAATTATATATTACAAGGGCTTTAAGTCCTGCAAAAGTATCTTCAATTAAAATTAATGAAGAAACTAAAAGAGCCGAAGTTTTCTTGAAATTAGAGGAAGTTTCTAAAGCTATCGGTAGAGGTGGTCATAACATTAAACTAGCGGGCCAATTAACAGGCTATGAGCTTGATGTTATTAGAGAAGGAGATGTAGCAAGCGGTGAAGACGATGACGTCGAATTAACAGAGTTCTCTGATGAAATCGAAGGATGGGTTATCGAAGAGTTTGCTAAAATAGGATTGGATACTGCAAAGAGTATTTTAAAACAAGAAGTAGAAGATTTAGTAAGACGAACAGATTTAGAAGAGGAAACAATTCTAGATGTAATGCGTATACTAAAAGAAGAGTTTGATAGTTAAGCTATCTTTCTCACAACACAACGAATAGGTAATAATAAAAAGGTTTTATGTCTGAAGAGAGAGTAATAAGAATAAACAAGGTTTTAAGGGAATTAAATATTTCATTAGAAAGAGCTGTGGATTATCTAAAAGATAAGGGAATTGCTATTGATGCAAATCCAAACGCAAAAATTTCTAATCAGGAATTTAATATCCTACAAAGCCAATTTGCGGGCGATAAGGGAAATAAGGAGGCTTCAAAAGAAGTTGGTGAGGAAAAAAGAAAAGAGAAAGAAGCATTGCGTGTAGAACGTGAAAAAGAAATTGAAGACAAACGCAAACAAGACGAAGAGCGCCAAAAACAACAAGAGGTTATAAAAGCGAGAGCTGTTGTAACAGCTCCTGTTCAAGTTGGTAAAATTAATCTAAATCCAAAAAAACCTGCAATTATTCCAAACACTCCTTCAGTAGCAGAGCCAGAAAAAGTTGAAACACCTAAGGAAGTTGTAAAAGAAGAAAAACCTGTTGAGAAAGAGGTAGTTCAACCTATACAACCACCAGTTGCTGTTACTGAGAAAAAAGAAGAAAAACCAGTTGTAGAGAAAAAAGAGGTTAAGCCAGTAGTGGTGGTTCCTGCAGAAAAAGCGCCTGTTGCTAAAACAGAGCCTGCTGTAGTAGCACCTCCTGTTGAAGAATCTATAACAACACAATATCAAAAATTATCTGGAACTACTCTTACAGGTCAGACGATTGATTTATCTCAATTTAATAAACCGAAAAAGAAAAAAGAAGATCCAAAGATAACTCCTAATAAACCAGGAGCTCCAGGAGCTGCAGCAAATAACGCTAATAAAAATAAGCGTAAAAGAATTGCTCCTAAGCCAGGTGCGCCTAGACCAGCAACGCCTCCAGGAACACCTAATCCTAATAAGATTACTCCAAACACAGGAGGAGCCGGAGGAGGATTTAATGCTAACAGAAGTTCAAGACCAGGTTTTGTAAAAGGAAACCGTCCTGCAATTGTAGCTAAGGTTGAGCCTACTGAAGAGGAAGTAAAAAACCAAATTAGAGAGACACTTGAAAAACTACAAGGTAAAGGTGGTAAATCAAAAGCTGCTAAATACCGTAGAGATAAAAGAGATACACACCGTCAAAAATCTGATGATGAGCAAAGAGCTTTAGATGAAGGAAGTAAAACGATTAAGGTTACTGAGTTTGTTACTGTAGGTGAAATTGCTATCATGATGGATGTGCCAATTACTAAAGTTATTGGTACTTGTATGTCATTAGGAATTATGGTTACCATGAACCAGCGTCTTGATGCAGAAACATTAACTATCGTAGCCGATGAGTTTGGTTATGAAGTTGAGTTTATTACTGTAGATATCGAAGAAGCTATTGAGGTAGTTGAAGACAGAGAAGAAGACTTAGTGGTTAGAGCACCAATTGTAACTGTAATGGGTCACGTCGATCATGGTAAAACATCTTTACTGGATTATATCCGTAAAGAGAATGTTATTGCTGGAGAGTCTGGAGGTATTACACAGCACATTGGAGCATACGGAGTAACATTAGATAGTGGTCAAAAAATTGCATTTCTAGATACGCCAGGTCACGAAGCGTTTACGGCTATGCGTGCACGTGGAGCACAGGTTACGGATGTTGCTATTATTGTAATTGCTGCGGATGATGATATTATGCCACAAACAAAAGAGGCTATTTCTCACGCACAAGCTGCAGGAGTGCCAATTATATTTGCTATCAATAAAGTTGATAAGCCAAATGCTAATCCAGAGAAAATAAAAGAAAGATTAGCAAGTATGAATTTACTTGTTGAGGATTGGGGAGGAAAAATCCAATCACATGATATTTCTGCAAAAACAGGATTAGGTGTTAAAGAATTATTAGAAAAAGTATTGCTAGAGGCAGAGATTTTAGATTTAAAATCAAACCCAAATAAAGCAGCACAAGGAACTGTTGTTGAGGCTTTCTTAGATAAAGGAAAAGGATATGTTTCGACTATCTTAGTTCAACATGGAACGCTTAAAATTGGAGATTATATGTTGGCTGGTAAACATCATGGTAAGATTAAAGCCATGCATGATGAAAGAGGGCATACAGTTTTACAGGCAGGTCCTTCGACTCCAGTATCTGTTTTAGGATTGGATGGTGCAGCAACTGCAGGTGATAAGTTTAATGTATTTGAAGATGAAAAAGAAGCTAAACAAATTGCTTCAAAACGTTCTCAATTAATGCGTGAACAATCTGTGCGTACACAAAGACATATTACGTTAGATGAAATTGGACGCCGTATTGCTCTTGGTCAATTTAAAGAACTGAATGTAATCCTTAAAGGAGATGTGGATGGTTCTGTAGAAGCGTTATCTGATTCGTTCTCTAAATTGTCTACTGAAGAAATTCAAATTAATATTATTCATAAAGGAGTTGGAGCGATTACTGAAACTGACGTTATGTTGGCTTCTGCATCTGACGCGATTATTATTGGATTTAATGTCCGTCCAGCAGGTAATGCAAGACAATTAGCAGATAAAGAAGAAATTGATATCCGTTACTATTCTATTATCTATGCAGCTATCGATGACTTGAAAGATGCGATGGAAGGAATGTTAGCTCCTGAGATGAAAGAAGAAATTCTTGGTACTGCAGAAATTAGAGAGATATTCAAAATTTCTAAAGTTGGATCTATTGCGGGATGTATGGTGAATGGATGGTAAAATAGCAAGAAATTCTAAAATTAGAGTGATCAGAGATGGTGTTGTTGTATTTACTGGAGAGTTATTAGCATTAAAACGTTTTAAAGATGATGTTAAAGAAGTTAGTAAAGGATACGATTGTGGTATTCAAATCAAAAACTTTAATGATATCGAAGAGCGTGATGTAATAGAAGCTTACCACGAAGTAGCAATCAAAAAGAAATTGAAATAATATTATATATTTTTCAAATTAAAAATCCCGACTTGTCGGGATTTTTTTTGTTTAATATTGAAACTTTTTTAGGATGAAGAATATGACTTCAGATAATTTTGAAACGTTTTTTATGGTCTTGCCGTATGGGTAATTTAGGAGGATGAAATTTTATTAGTGAGTTGGCTTTAATTCATAGGAGCAGATATTGTTATTGAAAATGAATTTTTAAAAAGTTTTAATTGAATATTTTGTCAGGAGGCAAAAGTGATAGTGTTGTAGTCATGATGAAGATTGATTTTGAGAATGTTTAGATTAAGGCTAATTCTTGGCGACGTGTTGAATATGTTTATTTAAGAGGGGCTTAGTTTGTCTTTTTAGTTTTTGTCGGTTCAGTGAGTTGTAATTGTGCGAAATGAGTGTTTGTTTGCGTCGAGTAAGGTAGTAATGTTTCAATTGATTGGGTAGAGTGTAGTTTCTCGAGTTTAGTGCTTTTTTGTAGTTAATCCGTTTTGGGGCTAAATCGTAAAGTTAGCTTAATTCACGGTTTGTGTTTGGAGAATTTGGTAAGGTAGGCTATGGGTGTATTCTTTTGTAAAGTTGTATTGGTGTAAGTGGTTTTTTAATTTTGTTTTACTAAGGTTAATTTTTTGAATGTGAATTTCTGGTTGGTTGCTATGTTGTAAAATATAAATATTAAAAAATAGATTGTAATCAGATTCAACATTAATGTGGCTTTAGAGCTGAATTTTATCAATGAAGGATGATGGTTTTTTGAAGTGATATTTTATAATATTTATCGGTGTACATATTGTATCGGCTATGATGTTTTGATTGTTGGTTTTCTTTTTTTAAGATTATTAGGATTGCTTCAGATTGTATTACTATTGATGAGCTAAGGCGAAAGGGAAATTGGTTGATTTGTTATGAGGGTGTTTGGTTGTTGGTTAAATATTGTGATTGCCATTTTTCTTTATAGGACCTGTTTTTTGATTCGTGCATTGTTTTGAAATATGTAATAGCGGTACGATTGTGTTTGTTTTTTTTATTAGCTATGAAGTTTCTGTGCTGAAATTAGTATGGAATAACTATTGAGTTTCGTTGATTTAAGTTTGATGATCATCTTATTGTTAGATGTCTTTGATTGATCTTTGCCTGCTGTTTTTTAAATTATTATATATGTGTGAATGAATCTTCTTTTAACTATTTTGAATTTCTTAAAGATGAAATGATATTTTATTCAGGATTTAAGATGCGCAATGCGGACTAGATATTGAAATCATTTGTTTTGAAATGTTTTTAGATGATCTTATGGCTGGGCAATATAGTTGATAATGGATACATTTAGATAAGGAATCTCTTATATGGAGTAATAAGTTGTTTTTGTTATTTGATAATAATTAATTGAGAAATTGAGTTGTTGCTTGGACTATTTTTTAAATTAAATATTGTCTTTTTTGTGTTTGTTAATTGGTTGTTTTGTTTTTAGTAAGTATGAAAATTGGATAGTTTGATCTGTTGAAATTTTGTTGTAGAGAAGAGTTTTAATTGTTTTTTAGGGGTGTTTACTTTTTGATTTATTTTATAAAACATATATAGATTTTTGTTTTAATTTAGAAACAAAATTATGTAATTACGTTGTTTTGGAAGTTTGTGATAAAGTAAAAAAGCCATTCAATTTGAATGGCTTTTTTGTTTGCAACTGCATGTTTTTTATATATTGATGTTTTATTTACTTGGTTTGATGAGGAATACATTTTTGTATCTTCTTTTTATCTCAACTAAGTTTTTTTCGGCTTCAATTCTGCTTTTAAAATTACCAACCATTACTTTGTAATTTGGGGTGTTAAAAATAATGGTGCCATCTATGTTTTTGAACTCTTGTTTGAAGTCAGTAAGTGTTTTTTTTGCTTCTTCACTCTTGCCACTAAATATTTGAATTTTGTAACTATCATTAACGCTAATTGACGCGTTAATTTTACGTTTTTCGTTTAGTAATTGCTCGAATTTTGGGTCTTGATTTACTGTAATGTTTTGATCTTGCGCATTAATGTTACATGCTGAAATTAGTAGTAATAATGTGTAAAGTGCTTTTTTTCTAGGAGTTAAAATTCTCATAATGTGATGGTTTTTATGCAAAAATAGTATTTAATATATAAATGGATATTAGAAAAATTATTTAGAATTGATATAAATTGGTATTTAAGGCTGTTTTAAGGTTTTGAGAATAGTTCTTAAATTGTATTTTTGTGCAAGTTTTAAAAGAAGGTATTCTATTTTGTGTAATATATATACAGAAAAAACCGTACCAAATTTTAGTAGATAATCATTATACAATATGGAAAAGGTGGGTAACCATAATTCGATCTCAAGGAAATTATTTTTAAGCTTAGGGCTAACGTTAATTTTCTCGCTAACTTCATTTGCACAAGATGCTGCTGCTCCAGCAGCGCCTGAAGCTGCTCCAGTAGCAACTCAGGGAGGTGATCCGGTAAAGGGTAAAGAACTTTTTAATGCAAATTGTGCTGCATGTCATAAACTAGATGGGAAATCGACAGGCCCCGAATTAAGAGGCGTGTCGGAAAAACATGATAAAGCTTGGCTTTACAAGTGGATTCACAATAGTTCTGACTTAATCAAGTCAGGTGATCCTGTTGCTGTAAAACTTTTTGCAGATCACAACAAAGCGGTCATGACTTCATTTCCTCAATTATCAACGGGAGATATAGATAATATTATCGCATATACTTCTGAACCTAAAGCTGCAGCTCCAGCTCCAACAGCTACTACTGCTGTTCCAGGATCAGGAGGAGAAAGCGGGGCTATCTCTAATAGCGTAATCTTAGGAGCTCTTGCTCTTGTGATGGGTATGTTAGTAGTGATGCTTTATTTAGTGAATAATGTATTGAGAAAAGTTGCGAAAGCAAATGGAATCGACGTTACTCCAAAAGAGCCTAGAGTTTCTTTATGGAAAGCATTTGCTAGAAATCAATTTTTGGTTTTGGTTGCTTCTATATTCTTACTATTGGCAAGTGGTTATTTTGTGTATGCTTATTTAATGCAAGTAGGTGTAGATCAGAATTATGAGCCAATTCAGCCAATACATTATTCTCATAAAATCCACGCAGGAGATAACGAGATCAATTGTAAATATTGTCATTCTGCTTCTCGTGTGAGTAAAACTGCTGGTATTCCATCTTTGAATGTTTGTATGAATTGTCATAAAAATATTTCTGAAGTTGCAGAGACTACTGCTACTCCAGAGTACAGCAAAGCATTCTACGATGAGCAAATACAAAAATTATATAATGCTGTAGGTTGGGATAAAACAACTCAAACGTATACAGGGAAAACGCAACCAGTAAAATGGGTTCGTATTCATAATTTACCTGATTTTGTGTATTTTAATCACTCACAACACGTTACTGTTGCTGGTATCGAATGTCAAACTTGTCACGGTCCAGTACAAGAGTATGAAATCATGAAACAATATTCTAAATTAACAATGGGATGGTGTATTGATTGCCATAGAAAAACTGATGTTAAGATGGAAGGAAATGAGTATTATACTAAAATACATGAAGAGCTTTCTAAAAAATACGGTGTAGAGAAATTGACTGCAGCGCAAATGGGAGGTTTAGAGTGTGGTAAATGCCACTATTAATCAAATTATTAAGATTTTAATATTTATATACAATGTCATCAAACAAAAAATACTGGAAAAGTGTTGAAGAGCTAGACGAAAATAGTTCTATTGTTGAGGCGCTTAGAAATAACGAATTTGTTGAAGAAATTCCTACGGATGAATTCTTAGGGAATGCAGGAGCATTAGCTTCGTCTTCAACATCACGTCGTGACTTTTTAAAGTACGTTGGGTTTAGTACTGCGGCAGTTACACTTGCAGCTTGCGAAGGCCCTGTTCACAAATCGATACCTTATGTACTGCAACCAGAACAAATCATACCGGGAGTAGCAGATTATTATGCAACTACTGTTTTTGATGGTTTCGATTTTGCTAATCTTTTAGTAAAAACACGTGAAGGGCGTCCTATTAAAATTGACAATAACACAATTTCAGGAGCGAAATTTTCAGCCAATGCTAGAATTCATGCGTCTATATTATCGTTATATGATAGTATGCGTTTGAAAGAACCTAAGTTGGAAGGAAAAAATGCAACTTGGTCTGCTGTTGATTTAAAAATTAAATCTAGTATTGCTGAGGCAAATGCTAAAGGTGGTCAAATCGTATTATTAACAAATACTTTAGCAAGTCCATCGACTGAAAAATTAATAGCTGAGTTTATAGCTAAAAACCCTAATGCAAAACATGTAGTTTATGATGCAGTATCGTCATCATCTGCTTTAGATGCATTTGAAACGGTTTATGGTGAAAGAGCTTTAGTTAATTACGATTTCTCGAAAGCATCACTTATCGTTTCGGTAGGGGCTGACTTTTTAGGAGATTGGCAAGGAGGGGGGTATGACTCTGCTTATGCACAAGGACGTATTCCTAGAAATGGAAAAATGTCTCGTCACTTCCAATTAGAAGCAAACATGACTTTGTCTGGTGCTGCTGCTGATAAGCGTTTACCTATGTCAACTGCTAATCAAAAACAAGCATTAGTACACATATATAATATTGTAACTGGTTCTTCTGTTGCTGTTAATTTAGACAGCAAGTTTAAAGCTGAAGTTACTAAAGCGGCTCAACAATTAAAAGCTGCTGGTTCAAAAGGGGTATTGGTATCTGGTATTCAAGATAAAAATGCTCAGTTATTAGTTTTGGCTATCAACCAAGTGTTGGCAAGTGAAGCTTTTACTACTTCTGAAACAAGACAAATAAGAAAAGGATCTGACGCTAAAGTTGCTCAATTAATTAATGATATGAAAGCAGGAAGCGTTCATACTTTACTTATGAGTGGTGTTAATCCAGTTTATACATTAGCAGATAGCGAATCTTTCGTTGCTGGATTGAAAAAAGTTAAAACATCAGTTGCTTTTTCTTTAAAAGAAGATGAAACTGCTTTGCTTTCTACAATTGCTGCACCAGTTCCTCATTATTTAGAGGCTTGGAATGATGTATCTATTACAAAAGGAACATATGGTCTTACTCAACCGACTATCCGCCCTATATTTGACACTAAACAATTTCAAGATGTTTTACTATCTCTAACGGGAGCATCTGGAACTTTTTATGATTATATCAAAGCTAACGCTTCTGGAATAATTGCAGGTTCTAGTTGGAATAAAGTATTACATGATGGTATTTTTGTAGGAAGCTCTACAGTACTTTCTGCAGTATCTGTTGATTATACTGCTGCAGCAAATGCAGTATCACAATCAAAAGCTTTAGGTGATTTCGAATTAGTATTGTATACTAAAACAGGAATGGGAGATGGGCAACAAGCTAATAACCCTTGGTTGCAAGAGTTTCCAGATCCAATCACAAGAGTTTCTTGGGATAACTATGTAACAGTTTCTAACGCTGACGCTAAGTCATTGAATATGACTAATGAGATTGTTGCAAATGGTGGGTTAAACGGAAGTTATGCTACTATTACTACAGCAGATGGAGTTAAACTTGAAAATGTACCAGTGATTGTTCAGCCAGGACAAGCAGTAGGTACTATTGGATTAGCTTTAGGTTACGGACGTAAGGCAGCTCTAAAAGAAGAAATGATTGTAGGTTTAAATGCTTACTCTTTATATAAAGGTTTTAATGACATTCAATCTGTTAAACTTGTAAAAGCTAGCGGAGAACACGAGTTTGCTTGTGTGCAAGGTCAAAAAACATTAATGGGAAGAGGAGATATTATTAAAGAAACCTCTCTTGAAATATTTAATACTAAAGATGCTGAATTTTGGAACGAACAACCAAAAGTATCTTTGGATCACAATGAAGTAGCAGCTACATCTGTTGATTTGTGGGATTCATTTGATCGTTCAACAGGACATCACTTTAATCTTTCAATTGACTTAAATGCTTGTACAGGATGTGGGGCTTGTGTTATAGCTTGTCACGCTGAAAACAATGTACCAGTAGTAGGTAAAGATGAAGTAAGAAGAAGCCGTGATATGCACTGGTTACGTATCGATAGATATTATTCTTCTGAAAGTACTTTTGCTGGAGATAACGAAAGAAAAGAAAATATTGCGGGATTGTCAAGTTCATTGTCTACATTTAACGAAATGGAAAAAGCTGGGGATAACCCACAAGTTTCTTTCCAACCAGTAATGTGTCAACATTGTAATCATGCACCTTGTGAAACTGTTTGTCCAGTTGCGGCAACTTCACATGGACGTCAAGGACAAAACCAAATGGCTTATAACAGATGTGTTGGTACTCGTTACTGTGCTAACAACTGTCCATATAAAGTACGTCGTTTCAACTGGTTCTTGTACAACAAAAACAGTGAATTTGATTATCACATGAATGATGATTTAGGTCGTATGGTATTAAACCCAGACGTTAATGTTCGTTCTCGTGGAGTTATGGAGAAATGTTCTATGTGTATTCAAATGACACAAGCTACAATATTAAAAGCTAAGAATGAAGGTAGATCAGTAGTTGATGGAGAATTCCAAACAGCTTGTTCTAATGCTTGTTCTTCTGGAGCGATGATATTTGGAGATGTAAATGATAAAGAAAGCCAAGTGACTAAATTAGCCGCTGATGATAGAATGTATCATTTATTGGAGCATGTTGGAACAAAACCTAATGTGATTTATCACGTTAAAGTTAGAAATACTTAGTACAAAAAATTATTAATTAAGAAACAATATAAAGGATTATGTCGTCTCACTACGAAGCACCCATTAGAAAACCTTTAGTTATAGGTGATAAATCTTATCACGATGTAACTGTAGATGTAGCTGCACCTGTTGAAGGTAAAGCAAATAAACATTGGTGGATTGTATTTTCAATCGCATTAACAGCATTCCTTTGGGGATTAGGCTGTATAATTTACACCGTATCTACAGGTATCGGAACATGGGGATTAAATAAAACAGTTGGTTGGGCTTGGGATATCACAAACTTTGTTTGGTGGGTAGGTATTGGTCACGCCGGAACTTTGATTTCAGCAGTATTACTACTTTTCCGTCAACGATGGAGAATGGCGATTAACCGTTCTGCCGAAGCAATGACAATTTTCTCTGTTGTCCAAGCAGGTTTATTTCCAATTATTCACATGGGACGTCCATGGTTAGCATACTGGGTATTACCTATACCAAACCAATTTGGTTCATTATGGGTAAACTTTAACTCTCCATTACTTTGGGACGTTTTTGCAATCTCTACGTATCTTTCAGTATCATTAGTTTTCTGGTGGACTGGTTTATTACCTGATTTTGCGATGCTACGTGATAGAGCAATAACACCTTTTAATAAAAGAGTTTATTCTATTTTGAGTTTTGGATGGAGCGGTAGAGCAAAAGACTGGCAACGTTTTGAAGAAGTGTCTTTAGTACTTGCAGGTTTAGCTACTCCACTTGTACTTTCTGTGCATACAATTGTATCTATGGACTTTGCTACATCTGTAATTCCAGGATGGCATACTACTATCTTCCCTCCTTATTTCGTTGCAGGAGCGGTTTTCTCTGGATTCGCAATGGTAAATACCTTGTTAATCATCATGAGAAAAGTTTCTAATCTTGAAGCTTATATTACAATCCAACATATCGAATTAATGAACATCGTAATCATGATTACAGGTTCTATCGTAGGGGTTGCTTATATTACTGAGTTATTCGTAGCTTGGTACTCAGGAGTAGAATACGAACAATATGCATTCTTAAATAGAGCTACTGGACCTTACTGGTGGGCATATTGGTCAATGATGACATGTAACGTTTTTTCTCCACAATTCATGTGGTTCAAAAAACTAAGAACAAGTATCATGTTCTCATTTATAATTTCGATTGTAGTAAATATCGGAATGTGGTTTGAAAGATTCGTAATTATTGTTACTTCTTTACATAGAGATTATCTTCCATCTTCTTGGACTATGTTCTCACCAACATTTGTTGATATTGGAATTTTCATCGGGACAATTGGATTCTTCTTTGTATTGTTTTTACTTTACTCTAGAACATTCCCAGTTATTGCTCAGGCAGAGGTGAAAACTATTTTGAAAGGAACAGGAGATAATTACATAAGAGAAAGAGCAAATAAAGATTCACATCATGAGTAATAAAGTAATATACGCCATTTATAATGACGATGATATTTTGATGGATGCTGTAAAGAAAACTAGAGCTGCACATCATCATATAGAAGAAGTATTTACTCCATTTCCGGTACACGGATTGGATAAAGCAATGGGCTTAGCGCCAACAAGATTAGCAATATGTTCTTTCTTATACGGATGTGTTGGTATAACTGTAGCGACTACGATGATGAGTTATATTATGATTCATGACTGGCCTCAAGATATTGGTGGAAAACCAAGTTTCAGTTTCATTCAAAATATGCCAGCATTCGTGCCGATCATGTTTGAAATGACTGTGTTTTTCGCAGCTCACTTAATGGTAATTACTTTTTATATGAGAAGTAGATTATGGCCATTTAAAGAAGCAGAAAACCCGGATGTAAGAACAACAGATGACCATTTCTTGATGGAAGTTGCTGTTAACAATAATGAAGAAGAATTAGTTTCTTTTTTCCAAAACACGGGAGCTGTAGAAGTTAAAGTAATAGAAAAGAATTAATTGTAGCTATGAAAGGTATATATAAAATAACACTTTTAGTTGGTATAACTATTTTAGTTTCATCATGCCACAATACTTCGGCACCAAACTATCAGTACTTCCCTAATATGTATGAGTCTTTAGCATATGAACCATATGCAGAAGCTAATATATTTAAAGGAGGAAAGGAAGCTCAACTTCCTGTAAACGGAACTATAAATAGAGGTTTTGAACCTTATGAATATGAGAATTCTACAGCAGGTTATGAATTAGCAAAAGCTAATTTAAAATCACCTTTAGATTCTTTAGATAGAAATTCTGAAAAAGGAAAAGAACTTTTTGAGATCTATTGTATGAGTTGTCATGGTGCAACTGGAAATGGAAAAGGTAAATTGGTAGAAAGAGAAAAATTCCTTGGAGTTCCTAGCTATAAAGATAGAGAAATCACTGAGGGAAGTATTTTTCATGTTGAGACTTACGGATTAAATGCAATGGGTTCTCATGCAAATCAATTAAGTACTCACGAACGTTGGTTAGTTGCTGACTATGTTCTAAAACTAAAAAGCCAATTATAATAATTGTTGAACAAACTGATCGTATTAGATATGTATACATTTTCAAGTAAATTAAAAACTTTTTCTATCATCTTAATGGCTTTAGGTCTTTTGGGTATTGGGTATGGTTTTTTAAATGCACCTAAAGATATTCAAGAAGTTGAAAAAATACTAGCTGCTGAGTCACATGGTGGACATGGTGAAGCGACACATGCTACTGTTGAGTCTACTCATGGTGCTCAAGCTGAAGCTACTCATGGTGCTCAAGCTGAAGCTACTCATGGTGCTGCTGAATCAGCTCATGACGCACATGCTGAAGGAAAAAAAGAACACGCTCAAGTTGGTGCTGCAGACGAGCATACAAAACATTTAAATCATGTTTTGCACCAATTGCAAAATAAACCATGGTCAGCATTATATGTTGCTTGTATTTTCTTTTTGCTACTTTCTATGGGGGTTCTTGCGTTTTACGCTATTCAACAAGTTGCACAAGCAGGATGGTCTCCTGTATTATTTAGAGTAATGCAGGGTATAACTGCTTACTTGCCTGTAGGTTCTGTGATATTTTTTATTATTCTAGTACTTTGCGGATTACACTTTAATCATATGTTTGTTTGGTTAGGAGATGGAGTAACAGATCCTAAAAGCCCAAATTATGATGCAATCATTGCTAACAAAGCAGGATATTTAAATTTTCCTTTTTGGATTATTAGAGCTGCTATATTTTTGATTGGATGGAATTTATATAACTATTATACAAGACAAAGATGTTTAGCTCAAGACGAAGCTAATGATGATTTGAACTACAAAAAGAATTTCAAAATGACTGCTGGTTTTTTAGTATTCTTTATAGTTTCTGAGTCTATCATGTCTTGGGATTGGATTATGTCTATCGATCCACACTGGTATAGTACATTGTTTGGATGGTATGTGTTTGCTAGTTTCTTTGTAAGTGGTATCACTACAATAGCATTAGTAACAGTATACTTGAAATCTAAAGGGTATTTAGAGCATGTAAATACAAGCCATATTCATGATCTTGCTAAATTTATGTTTGGTATTAGTGTTTTTTGGACTTATTTATGGTTCTCACAATTCATGTTAATTTGGTATGCTAATATACCTGAAGAGGTAACTTATTTTGTAACTAGAATACAACTTTATAATCTTCCTTTCTTTGGAGCGGTTGTTATGAAATTTCTTTTCCCATTATTGATTTTAATCAATACAGATTTCAAGAGAATCAGTTGGGTTATTGTTATGGCTGGAATTGTAATTTTATTAGGACATTATCTTGATTTCTTTAATATGATTATGCCTGGTACAGTAGGGGATAGATGGTTTATTGGTGTTTCTGAAATTGCATCAGTACTTTTCTTCTTAGGATTGTTTATTTTTGTAGTTTTCACTGCATTGACTAAAGCTCCTTTGTTACCAAAAAGAAATCCATTTATAGAAGAAAGTAAACATTTTCATTATTAATATTTAAAGAAATAAACAGATGACAAGTTTGTTGGTAATTATAGTTTTAGTTTTATTAGCTGTAGCATTATGGCAATTGACCAAGATATTTGATCTTACTCAGGTAGGTGCAAAATCGGACGATTCTCAGGTTGCATCTGATAACGATAATAATATTCAAGGATATTTGATGTTCGGGTTCTTAGCTTTCATATATATATTTACTATATATGGATTGATAAAATGGGGACCATTAGCATTACATACACCTGCTTCTGAACATGGTAGTTTGGTAGATAGCCTTATGAATATTACTTGGGTTTTAATTTTTATTGTTCAATTTATTACTCAAGGTTTACTTTATTATTTTTCTTTTAAATATAAAGGAGATAAAGATAAAAAAGCATTATATTTTGCAGATAATAATAGATTAGAAGCATTATGGAGTGTTATCCCAGCAGTAGTGTTGGCAGGATTGATTCTTTACGGATTATATGCTTGGAATAACATTATGTTTGTTGATGAAGATGAAGATACAATCGTTATCGAATTATATGCTCAACAGTTTAAATGGACAGCAAGATACGCTGGTCCAGATAATGTTTTAGGAAAAGCTAACGTAAGATTAATTGAAGGTGTAAACACTTTAGGTGTTGATATGTCAGATCCATATTCGCAAGATGATATCGTGGTTTCAGAATTACATATACCAAAAGGAAAGAAAGTGCATTTCAAAATGCGTTCTCAAGATGTTTTACACTCAGCTTATATGCCTCACTTTAGAGCGCAAATGAACTGTGTACCTGGAATGGTTACTGAATTTGCTTTTACGCCAGTTTATACTACTGCAGAATACAGAGAGTTGCCTTATATGATAGAGAAAGTTGCGCATATTAATTCAATACGTTCTAAAAAAAGTGTTGACTTAGTAGCAAAAGGAGAAACGGCTTTGGATCCTTATACTTTTGATTATTTGTTACTTTGTAATAAAATTTGTGGTACATCGCACTATAACATGCAAATGAAAATCGTAGTTGATACACCAGAAGATTATAAAAAATGGTTAAGCGATAAAGCAACATTAGCTCAGGATATTAAAGCAGCAGTAGCTCCAGCTCCAGTAGAAGGTGCAGCAGGAAGTACTGATACTACTAAAGTAGATACTACTGCTAAAGTAGAAGCTCCTAAAGTAGCTATGAAATAATATTTATTAAGAAATTTAAAGTATACATATATGTCAGCAGAAGGTCACGATCACGGACAAGATCACGAACACGAACACCACCATAAAGACACATTCATTACTAAATATATCTTTAGTATTGATCACAAAATGATTGCCAAACAATACCTTATTACTGGTATTATTATGGGGGTAATAGGTATTGCAATGTCCTTGCTTTTTAGAATGCAATTAGCATGGCCTGAAGAGTCTTTTAAGATTTTTAATGTTTTATTAGGAGATAAATTTGCACCAGATGGTGTTATGACTAATGATGTTTATCTTGCATTGGTGACGATTCATGGAACCATTATGGTATTCTTCGTTTTAACAGCTGGTTTAAGTGGTACGTTTAGTAACTTACTAATCCCACTTCAAATTGGAGCAAGAGATATGGCTTCAGGATTCATGAACATGGTATCTTATTGGTTGTTTTTCTTATCAGCAGTAATAATGTTATGTTCTTTATTTGTTGAAGCTGGACCTGCTTCATCAGGATGGACGATTTACCCACCATTAAGTGCTTTACCACAAGCGATTCCTGGTTCAGGAACAGGTATGACATTATGGTTGGTTTCTATGGCAATCTTTATTGCATCATCATTAATGGGATCTTTAAATTATATCGTTACTGTTATTAATTTAAGAACAAAAGGGATGTCTATGACTAGATTACCTTTAACAATATGGACATTCTTTGTAACAGCTATCATTGGTGTTATTTCGTTCCCAGTATTATTATCAGCAGCATTATTGTTGATTTTTGACAGAAGCTTTGGTACTTCATTTTTCTTATCAGATATTTATATAGCTGGAGAAGTTTTACATTACCAAGGAGGTTCGCCAGTTTTATTCGAACACTTGTTTTGGTTCTTAGGACACCCTGAGGTATATATTGTAATCTTACCTGCAATGGGACTTGTTTCTGAAATTATGGCTACGAATTCTCGTAAACCAATTTTTGGATACAGAGCGATGATTATGTCAGTTTTGGCAATTGCTTTCCTTTCAACAATCGTTTGGGGTCACCACATGTTCGTTTCAGGAATGAATCCTTTTTTAGGATCTGTATTTACATTTACAACTCTATTGATTGCAATTCCTTCTGCTGTAAAAGCGTTCAACTGGATTACAACTTTATGGAAAGGTAACTTACAATTTAATCCTGCAATGTTATTCTCTATCGGAATGGTTTCTACTTTCATTACTGGAGGTTTAACAGGGATCATTTTAGGAGATAGTACTTTAGATATTAACGTTCACGATACTTACTTTGTAATTGCTCACTTTCACTTAGTAATGGGTATCTCTGCACTTTATGGGATGTTTGCTGGTATTTACCACTGGTTCCCTAAAATGTATGGTAGAATGTTAAATAAAAACTTAGGTTATATTCACTTTTGGGTAACTGCAGTTTGTGCTTATGGAGTGTTTTTCCCAATGCACTTTATTGGATTAGCAGGTTTACCAAGACGTTATTATACTAATACAAGTTTCCCTTTATTTGATGATTTACAAAATGTAAACGTTCTAATAACTGTATTTGCTTTAGTTGGTGGAGCTTTCCAATTAGTGTTCTTGTATAATTTCTTTAGTAGTATTTTCTACGGTAAGAAAGCAGTACAAAATCCATGGAGATCTACAACTTTAGAGTGGACTACACCAGTTGAGCATATTCACGGTAACTGGCCAGGAGAAATTCCTCACGTTTACCGTTGGCCATATGACTATAGTAATCCAAACTATGACGTTGATTTTGTTCCTCAAAACGTACCAATGAAAGAAGGAGAAGAAGTTCTTCATCACTAAAAATATTTAAAACCTCTACTTCTTAGTAGAGGTTTTTTTTTGTCTTACTTTTTCTTTATCTATCTTTGTTCAATGAATGAAAATTTAGATCCAACTACGAACCGCTACAATCCAGAAGAATTTGATCTTGAGAAAAGATTAAGACCACTTTCATTTGATGATTTCGCAGGTCAAGATCAGGTTTTAGAAAATCTGAAAGTCTTTGTAGCAGCAGCCAATCAACGTAATGAAGCACTAGATCATACTCTTTTTCATGGGCCTCCGGGACTTGGAAAAACAACTTTGGCTAATATACTTGCAAATGAATTAGAGGTTGGGATTAAGATTACTTCGGGACCGGTTTTAGACAAGCCAGGTGATTTGGCTGGATTACTAACTAATCTTGATGAGAGAGATGTTTTGTTTATAGATGAAATCCACCGATTAAGTCCAATCGTTGAAGAGTATTTGTATTCTGCAATGGAAGATTTTAAAATTGATATCATGATAGAATCTGGACCAAATGCGCGAACAGTACAAATTAACTTAAACCCATTTACGTTAATTGGTGCCACTACACGTTCAGGTTTGCTTACTGCCCCAATGCGAGCTCGTTTTGGTATTTCGTCACGATTACAATATTATACTACAGAGCTTTTAACTACAATTGTAGAAAGAAGTGCTTCTATATTAAAAATGCCAATTTCGTTAGATGCCGCAATTGAGATTGCAGGACGCAGTCGTGGAACACCTCGTATTGCAAATGCATTATTGCGACGTGTTCGTGATTTTGCTCAAATTAAAGGAAATGGAACTATCGATCTGGCTATTGCACAATATGCATTGAAAGCATTAAACGTTGATGCACATGGTTTGGATGAAATGGATAACAAAATCCTTCTTACCATTATTAGTAAGTTTAAGGGAGGTCCAGTTGGATTGTCTACATTGGCAACAGCTGTTTCCGAAAGTAGCGAAACTATCGAAGAAGTATATGAGCCATTCCTGATCCAGGAAGGATTCATTATGAGAACTCCTCGTGGACGTGAAGTTACTGATAAAGCATATAAACATTTAGGCAGAATAAACACTAATATTCAAGGCGGATTATTTTAATTTTTAGGAGTTGTCTTTATGAGATTTTAAAGTAATCTCCTATTGTCTACTATGTCTTTTTCTGCAAAATGAATAGAAAAATAATGTCGTTGCTCTTGGTAACTATTGAGACAGGGCTAAAATTATTCTATAGATAATTTACATTGATAAATTCAAAAACTACATATTCGCAATTTATTAAATCTGAAGCCAAAAGACTTGGGTTCTTATCTTGTGGGATTTCTAAAGCGGGTTTCTTAGAACAAGAAGCACCAAGATTAGAAAATTGGCTTAATAAAAACCATAATGGCCAAATGGCTTATATGGAAAACCATTTCGACAAGCGGTTAGATCCTACTTTGTTAGTAGAGGATGCTAAAAGCGTAGTATCGCTTTTACTTAATTATTATCCTTCAGAAACTCAAGAAGATGATAATTTTAAAATATCTAAATATGCATATGGTCAAGATTATCATTTTGTAATTAAAGAAAAACTCAAAGAATTACTTTTTTCTATTCAAGAACATATAGGCGATGTTTCAGGGCGGGTATATTGTAGATTCCGCACCAGTTCTAGACAAAGCTTGGGCAGCTAAAAGCGGCTTAGGATGGATAGGTAAAAACAGTAATTTAATAACACAAAAAGTAGGTTCTTTTTATTTTATAGCTGAACTCATTCTCGATTTAGATTTAGAATACGACTATGCTACAACAGACCATTGTGGTTCGTGTACAGCATGTATGGATGCATGTCCAACAGAAGCAATTATTGCGCCTTATGTCGTAGATGGGAGTAAATGTATTTCCTATTTTACTATCGAGCTCAAAGAGAATATTCCACAAGAAATGAAAGGGAAGTTTGATGATTGGGCATTTGGTTGTGATACTTGCCAAGACGTTTGTCCATGGAACCGATTCTCTAAAGCGCACTCTGAGCCATTATTTAATCCTAATCCAGATGTGCTGGCAATGTCTAAGAAAGAATGGCTGGAAATTACTGAAGAAACCTTTAGAGTGGTGTTTAAAAATTCAGCTGTAAAAAGAGCAAAATTTGACGGATTTAAAAGGAATATTAATTTTTTGAAATAGTTTTTTTATTCTAGTTTTTTTTTTGTTAATTTTTATAGATTATGTAATTATAGTTGTTAATAAAATTTGTTTTTGTGTAAAAATAACAATATAATTAAGGTGATTTACTGTTAAAAAATAATTCGGTGCAATTTTATATTGCACCTTTTTTTTTGTTCTATTATTTGAAATTTAATGAGTTATGAATTTTACTGTCAGAATTCATTCAATAAAAAGACTTATGTTGATATAATAAAAACTTATTGTTGCTAAAAAGTTAATTTTTTTCTCTATTAAAAGTGATTTTGTTCGACAAAAAGAGTATTTCAACGACAAAATAGGTAGTTTGACGAGTAATGTAGTTAATACTTTACTGTTTATAAACTTTCGCCCCACCAAACTACCAATTCTATAAACTTTAAGACTAATTTGAGTCGAACTGAATCTATATTATGGCGCTTATTTTATTTTATTTTTATAAAATTTCAGAAAATCATATCCTAAGATTTTCGATTCAACTACCCCTTTTATTTAATTTAAATTTTTCGAATTCTTTTAAAAAGTTTTCGAACTCCTATAGTATTACCCCAAACAGAACTGTCTATGTATAATTGTACTCTTAAAATGCTTAATTTTTTTAAGCAATCATTTTTTATTGTATTTTTTTTATTTTCAACTAGCTTATTTTCACAAATCTGTGGAACGCCTGGGGGCGATGGACCTATTACAGTGTCAAGCTCAGTAAATACATATTATCCTATTGCAGGCGATATTACGCTGAACGCAGGAGGGCAATCTATAAAGCTAGCAGCAGTGCCCAAAATGGATGCTCATAAGAATGATTTTGGTACAACTCCAATTTCTGTTGGGGATTTAATCTTGATCATTCAGATGCAGGATGCTACAATAGATTACAGAAATAATAATAATTATGGTTCAGGAACTTCAAATAGTGGTCCGGATCTTTTAGGGGGTACTGGATTTACAGATATTGGAAATACAGGTATTTTTGAATATGTTATAGCAACAAATAATGTTCCGCTTTCTGGCGGAAATTTAACATTTAAAGGTACTGCTGTTAATGGTGGTACTTCTAATAGCTACTTTAATGCTGAGGCTGCAGGATCAAGAGGAAAGAGAACATTTCAAATAGTCAGAGTGCCTCAATACTCTAATTTAACCTTAACAAAAGATATAACGACACCACCATTTAATGGTATTGCAGGTGGAGTTATTGCTTTTAATGTTTCTGGAAATTTTAATTTTGGTAACTTCAGCATAAATGGAACTGCAAGAGGTTTTAGAGGTGGGTATAGTCCTAAAGCTGATTCGGGTATAAATGATTCAACTACTTATGTAGGTGAGGCTGCAAATCAAACTATTTCTGGAAAAGGAGAGGGAATTGCAGGAACACCAAAGTTTATGTGGGATGGATATAATGAGGTAAATAATGGAGTTGAAGGTATGCCAGTTGGGTCTTCTGGAAGAGGAGCTCCTGCTAATGCTGGAGGAGGTGGTAACGATCACAACTCTGGTGGAGGTGGAGGTGGTAACGGTGGTTTTGGTGGTTTAGGTGGTTATGGATGGCAAGGTGGTGGTGGAGTACAATGGTCGCAAAATATTCAGAATACTGGAGCCGGAAGGCCAGGTTTTAAATCTTATCGTACAACCAATCCAGAGTTAATAAGGCTTATCATGGGAGGCGGTGGTGGAGCCGGAGATGCTAATAATGCTACAAATGGAGTAAAAGGTGGTGTTGGTGGTGCCATAGTACTTATTAATGCAGGTGCCGTTATAGGGCCAGGAAAGATTGAAGTAAATGGTGGTCCTGGAGCTGCTGGTGCCTTCCAAAGTTCGTCGGATGGTGCAGGAGGTGCAGGTGCAGGAGGGACAGTACTTTTGAATATTTCTGGTGCTACAACAGGAACAATTACAATTAATGCTAACGGAGGAAGAGGAGGACATACTGACAATGATACTAAAAATGAGCATGGACCTGGTGGTGGTGGTGGTGGTGGAATTATTAGACACAACATTGCACCAGTTAATGTTATTACTTCTGTAACAGGAGGACTAGCAGGTTTAACAAATGGGACTGGTACTAATAATCATGGTGCTATGCCAGGAACTGGGGGATATGTGGCAACTTTTGCCAATAATGAGATGCCTCCAAATTTGCAAGTTAATTCAAAATGTTTTCCGATTCTTGATACTACTGTAAAAGCTTTGCCTATAGCATCAGCTTGTGGTTCAATCGACGCGAAAGTTTCTTATGAAATTCAAATTACAAATACAGGTATTGGAAATGCAGCTGGAGTTGTTTTAGACTTTGCTTTTCCTGCAAATATAGGATTTGACTCTGCTACAGTAAAATCTCTAGTTAGTGCATCAGGACCTTCTGGGACTCTGACAAATACTGGTACAAGTAATAAACCTTTGTTAGGAGTGTTTAATATTGCGAAAGATGGCGTGGTTACAATAACCTTAGTTGGGAAAGTAACAGGATCTATTGCAGCAGGAACATATAGTTCTAATGCACAAGCTTTATATTTGGATCCAACACGTACAACAGGTAATGACACTAGAAAAATAACAGCATTTAGAGGTAACTCTGGTGGAGTCGGAGTCTTTACAAGTTATCAAGGTGCAAATCAGGAAAATGTTCCAGGTTCAAATTTTAATGGAGATAATACAAGTGTTGATGATATAAAAATATTAGCTTTACCTGCAACGCCAACAACTACGGTTACACCTTCAAGTTGTACTGTGCCAACAGGAACAATAAAGGTAGATACACCTGCTAATGGGCCAAACATCTTTTATACAATAAAAGGAACAAATCCAGTAACAGAGACTAGTAATGATACAGGTGTCTTCGCAGGATTGGCACCCAATACGTATGTGGTTACTACAAGAAATGGTGATGGATGTATTTCGCTTCCTACAGGTAATATAGTTATCAACGCAGTTGCAGGAGCCCCTACGACTACTGGTGCTTCTGTCTGTCAAGGTAATGCAGCTGGAGCTTTGTTAACTGTTACGTCTAGTTGTGGGAATGTACAATGGTATCATACTGCAACTGGAGGGACTCCAATCGATGGCACCAGCGGTAAGACATTCAATCCTTTCGAGATTAGAGACTCAGGTCTAACAGTAACTAGTCCTCCACAAACTAAAACGTATTATGCGGCTTGTGGTGCTTCAGGTTGTAGAACTGCTACTGATTTTGTTATTAATGCAGTACCTACTATTACTAGTATAACTGCAGCTTCACGATGCGATGCAGGAACAGTACTTTTGAAAGCTACAGCATCTGCAGGGACAATTAATTGGTATAATGTGGCAACTGGTGGGGCATCAATAGGAACAGGATCAGAATTTACTACGCCAAGTCTGTCTGCATCTAAAGACTATTATGTTGCAGTAACTGATAATGGTTGTTCTTCAGCTAGAACATTAGTTAGAGCAACAGTAAATGCTTCGCCAACAATTATTTCTACGACTCAGGCTTCTAGATGTGGTACAGGAGAGTTAACATTAAAGGCTACAGTATCTGCAGGAGCAACTATTAATTGGTATGCAAGTCCAACAAGTGAATCGATATTAGAAACTGGACCAGAATTTAAAATACCAAATTTATCAACAACAACAACTTATTATGTAGGGGCTACTACAGCTGAAGGATGTACTACAACATCTAGAATTGCAGTCGCTGCAGTTATAAATACAGGATCTACAATTGTATTGACTAGTGGTATGCAAAGTCCAGCAGTTTGTCCGTCGACAGCAATTCCAACGACAGTTTATACTTTCGGAGGTAGTGCTACGAATGCTATAGTAACAGATTTACCTGCAGAACTAAAATGGGATGTAGATTCAAATGCAAAAACAGTAACTATTTCAGGAACTCCAACTACAAGCGGTACTTATACAATAACTACTATTGGTCATACAGCACCTTGTGTAGAGGCTATAATAAGAGGAACTGTAACGATAAATGCATCGATTCCATTACCGACAGCAAGTGCAGTAACACAACCAACTTGTGCTACAGCTAAAGGAAGTTTCACAATTGATAATTATAATTCATCTTATGCCTATACTATAACCCCATCGTTAGGAGTTGTTCAAAATGGTAATATGATAACAGCACCAGCAGGAAGTTATAAAATAACGGCTAAATCAGGAAGTTGTACTTCAGGAGCATCAGCAAATATTGTTGTAAATGCACAACCAGCTACACCAGCACAACCAATAATTACAACTACAGCAGCTACGTGTTCAGCGGCATCAAGTAGTAAGATAGATAATTATGTCGCAGGTAATACATATACTTTTGCTCCAACAGGACCAACAGTTTCTAGTACAGGATTAGTAAGTAATATGGTTATTGGAACAGGTTATACTGTTACTTCTAAAGATGCAAATTGTACATCAGTAGCATCAGCATCATTTAGTAACGCAGCTCAATTAGCTACACCAGCACAACCAATAATTACAACTACGGCAGCTACATGTTCAGCGGCATCAAGTAGTAAGATAGATAATTATGTTACAGGTAATACCTATACTTTTGCTCCAACAGGACCAACAGTTTCTAGTACAGGATTAGTAAGTAATATGGTTATTGGAACAGGTTATACTGTTACTTCTAAAGATGCAAATTGTACATCAGTAGCATCAGCATCATTTAGTAACGCAGCTCAATTAGCTACACCAGCACAACCAATAATTACAACTACGGCAGCTACGTGTTCAGCAGCATCAAGTAGTAAGATAGATAATTATGTTGGAGGTAATACATATACTTTTGCTCCAACAGGACCAACAGTTTCTAGTACAGGATTAGTAAGTAATATGGTTATTGGAACAGGTTATACTGTTACTTCTAAAGATGCAAATTGTACATCAGTAGCATCAGCATCATTTAGTAACGCAGCTCAATTAGCTACACCAGCACAACCAATAATTACAACTACGGCAGCTACATGTTCAGCGGCATCAAGTAGTAAGATAGATAATTATGTTGCAGGTAATACGTATACTTTTGCTCCAACAGGACCAACAGTTTCTAGTACAGGATTAGTAAGTAATATGGTTATTGGAACAGGTTATACTGTTACTTCTAAAGATGCAAATTGTACATCAGTAGCATCAGCATCATTTAGTAACGCAGCTCAATTAGCTACACCAGCACAACCAATAATTACAACTACGGCAGCTACGTGTTCAGCAGCATCAAGTAGTAAGATAGATAATTATGTTGGAGGTAATACATATACTTTTGCTCCAACAGGACCAACAGTTTCTAGTACAGGATTAGTAAGTAATATGGTTATTGGAACAGGTTATACTGTTACTTCTAAAGATGCAAATTGTACATCAGTAGCATCAGCATCATTTAGTAACGCAGCTCAATTAGCTACACCAGCACAACCAATAATTACAACTACGGCAGCTACATGTTCAGCAGCATCAAGTAGTAAGATAGATAATTATGTCGCAGGTAATACCTATACTTTTGCTCCAACAGGACCAACAGTTGATGCTTCAGGTCTTATAAGTAATATGGTTATTGGAACAGGTTATACTGTTACTTCTAAAGATGCAAATTGTACATCAGTAGCATCAGCATCATTTAGTAACGCAGCTCAATTAGCTACACCAGATCGCCCAATAATTACAACTACGGCAGCTACATGTTCAGCGGCATCAAGTAGTAAGATAGATAATTATGTTGCAGGTAATACGTATACTTTTGCTCCAACAGGACCAACAGTTTCTAGTACAGGATTAGTAAGTAATATGGTTATTGGAACAGGTTATACTGTTACTTCTAAAGATGCAAATTGTACATCAGTAGCATCAGCATCATTTAGTAACGCAGCTCAACTAGCTACACCAGCACAACCAATAATTACAACTACAGCAGCTACGTGTTCAGCGGCATCAAGTAGTAAGATAGATAATTATGTCGCAGGTAATACATATACTTTTGCTCCAACAGGACCAACAGTTTCTAGTACAGGATTAGTAAGTAATATGGTTATTGGAACAGGTTATACTGTTACTTCTAAAGATGCAAATTGTACATCAGTAGCATCAGCATCATTTAGTAACGCAGCTCAATTAGCTACACCAGCACAACCAATAATTACAACTACGACAGCTACATGTTCAGCGGCATCAAGTAGTAAGATAGATAATTATGTTACAGGTAATACCTATACTTTTGCTCCAACAGGACCAACAGTTTCTAGTACAGGATTAGTAAGTAATATGGTTATTGGAACAGGTTATACTGTTACTTCTAAAGATGCAAATTGTACATCAGTAGCATCAGCATCATTTAGTAACGCAGCTCAATTAGCTACACCAGCACAACCAATAATTACAACTACGGCAGCTACGTGTTCAGCAGCATCAAGTAGTAAGATAGATAATTATGTTGGAGGTAATACATATACTTTTGCTCCAACAGGACCAACAGTTTCTAGTACAGGATTAGTAAGTAATATGGTTATTGGAACAGGTTATACTGTTACTTCTAAAGATGCAAATTGTACATCAGTAGCATCAGCATCATTTAGTAACGCAGCTCAATTAGCTACACCAGTTCAGCCAAGAATTACAACTACGCCAGCTACATGTTTAGTTACAGTAAGCAGTACAATAGATAATTATGTTACAGGTAATACATATACTTTTGACCCAGTAGGACCAACAGTTGATGCTTCAGGTCTTATCAGTGGTATGACTATTGGAAAAGATTATACAGTTACTTCG